>JAHJTX010000089.1 GCA_018829545.1 Bacteroidota bacterium
ACCGTTTCCAATTGGCGTTATTGGCAACGATTTGAGCGGTAAAATTTTTCTTGAACTCATGGATAAGCAAGGTATCCGAAAAGAAGGAATTATCAGGGATAAAAGCCGACCCACAACTGTAAAAACAAGAGTTATCGCGGGCAAACATCATATCGTAAGAATTGACCGGGAAAGCAAAAAATATATTGATAACTCAATCAAGAAAAAAATTATTCACGCGCTTTCAAATAGAATCGACGAATTAGATGCCGTTATAATTCAGGATTATAATAAAGGCGTACTGAGCGAAGAATTAATTTCCGATATTATTTCTATCTGCAATAGCAAGAAAAAGATTATAACCGTAGACCCTAAGTTCGACAACTTTTTCGAGTACAAAGATGTTACTGTATTTAAGCCCAATAGAAAAGAAACGGAAGATGCTCTTAAGATAAAATTGGACTCTCCCGAAAAAATTTCCTTCGCTGGCGATGAGTTGATAAAAAACCTTAACTCTAAATATTTGCTTTTAACACTAGGTGAAGAAGGCATAGCTCTATTTGAAAAAGATAAACCCATTCGTAAGGTTGCCACAAAAGCAAGAAAAGTTGCAGACGTTTCCGGCGCCGGAGATACTGTAATTTCCACACTCACAATTGCTCTAACTGCAGGCGCAAATATTGCCGAAGCGGCTTATCTTGCAAATTTCGCAGGAGGTTTAGTCTGCGAGGAAATTGGAATTGTTCCAATTGATGTTGATAAATTATTCACTAGATTATTAGCGGAGTTGTAATTGAATATTATCCGAGACAGAAAATATTTATTAGAACTTCGAGCAGAATGGAAGAAAGCCGGCAAAAAACTTGTCTTTACGAATGGCTGCTTTGATATTCTTCACGCTGGTCACGTTGATTATTTAAATAAAGCAAAAGAACAAGGCGATATTTTATTAATTGCGCTCAATTCTGATTCTTCAGTTAAAAGAATCAAAGGGGAAAAAAGACCGTTAATTAACGAAGATCAAAGAGCTTTTATTATGTCGAATTTGAAATCGGTTGATTATGTTACTTTTTTTGACGAAGATACGCCTGAGAAAATAATACGTGAGTTAATTCCAGATGTTCTTGTAAAAGGGGAAGATTGGGCTTTAGACCAAATTGTCGGTAGAGATGTGGTTGAGAACAATGGAGGCAGAGTAGCTGCCATTAAGTTTGTTTCGAACCAATCCACATCAAAAATTATTAATAAAATTCTTGAAGTATACAAATAACAAAAATTGGCAAAAGAAAAAGCAAAGAGAACGCTATTCCACAAAATAGTAAATGGATTTATTCTATTTGCCGGCGGTTTGGTGTTTCTACTTTTAATTCTCTTTAGTTTTAGTCAAACGTCTACTTTCCGCAACTACTTCAAATCCGAACTTACTGCATACGTAAACAGCCAGATCAACGGAAAACTTATTATTGGTTCTTTAGATGGCTCAATTTTCACTTCGTTGATTATTAGAGACGCAGAGCTTTCAGCGGATTTACTAACCGTTGCCCGTGTGAGGAAAATTGAAGTGCAATTCAGTCCTCTTCAGGTTTTGATTAACAAACTAGTCTTTAGAAAAATAAAAATTTCTGATTTTGATTTTAGACTGCTGCAATCTTCCGACGGAACTTGGAATATAGAAAATTTGATTCCAGTTGATTCAACCTCAATTGAGGAAATACCCGCCATCTCTGAACAATTATCAAAGAAGAAAGAGGACTTCCCATTTTTAATTCAAGTGCATGATTTGGAATTTGTTCGTGCGAGATTCACAAGAAAAACTAATGAATATTCCGACTCAATTGTTGTGCATCATAACATGAATACAGACGACTTATTTGTAGACAATATTAATTTGAAGTTAAATCTGCTCGCAAATATTAACAAACCAGATGTTTCCCTGCACTTAAATAGTATCTCTTTCATGCCAAATTATTCTACTTTTAATCTAAGAGAGTTATCCGGGGATTTTCATGTTTCTAATTCTTTTGTCGATGTGAAAAATTTCAGGATGAATACTGATTCCTCTGATATTGCGCTTGATGCCCGGCTGGAAGATATAAATTTATTTGACAGTTTGAATTTGGCTGACTTCAAAGAGTACCCGTTAAAATTAAATCTACAAGCATATCCTTTCTGCTTTGATGACCTATCTGCATTCCTCGAAGATCTATATTTTTTAAAGGGTTCTCCAGAAGTTTCTCTTTCTGCCGAAGGTACGTTTGGAAATTTAACAATCAACGAATTAAATCTCACTTTAGGAAACACCGAATTAAATCTATACGGCAATATATCTAATCTGCACACGCCGGAATATTTATTGCTGGATGTAGCTTCGGATGAATCTGAAATTGATTATGCCGATGTTCTTGACCTGCTTCCCTTTTTTGAGCTGCCTCAATTTGAAGACTTAAAAATGCAAAACCTTGTAATGCGTTTTAAAGGCGAGCCGACAAATTTCTTTGCATCTGTTGATTCTGAAATTAAGGACGGCAAATTAGCTATTAATACTTATTTGAATCTTCAACCGGAAGAATCGGTTTACAACTGTGAATTCACGACTTCAAAATTGAATTTAAAACCCTTAATTGGAGTTAGTTCGGAAATAACTAGCAGCGGTGCAATTAAGGGAGAGAGTTTTGCCCTCGAAAGAATGAAATCCATTTTCAATATCAATTCGGTTAATTCGTTCATTAATGGATATAAAATCGATTCACTTAAACTAGATGTTACCTCTCATGATAAACTCGTTGATTTAATTTGCGATACAAAAATTAATAACGCCGTCGCCAAAATTGAGGGTGAGTTAAATCTGCAAAACGAATCTAAACCGATTTATAACCTCGTTTCGGATGTTAGAAATCTCAATCTAGCAGAATTTGTTAGAGGAGATAATTACAATAGCAATTTGAATTTTCTTCTGTCCGCAAACGGTGAGTCGTTGGAAATTGACAGCATGCGCGGCATTTATAAACTGAAACTTGTTGATTCTTATATCGGCACAAAATCAATTGACTCCACATCCATCGAATTGAAATTAAACCGTGTTAATGACTACAGAAATGTTCAGCTCAATTCCAATATCGTTGATCTGAATTTTTCCGGTAAGTTTTCCTTAAGAGACGCAATAGAATTAATCAGCTATCAGGCAGGAGCTATTACCGAAATCATTTCCTCCAAAATCGATGAATTGAATCCCGTTGCTATGCTTTACTCTGAGCCGGAGATACCAAAAATAGAAGTAACTGAAATCGATGAGATTATTAAAAATAATCTTGACATCGACTTCGAATTTGAGTTTAAGAATTTTGAATTAATCGCAGAACTCATTGGAGAAGATGACATCGGAATTACCGGAAGGGGTTCAGGCTCCATTCAAAACACTGAAGCTAATTTTAGAGTTAATTCTGATATCAAGTTGAATCATTTTTATATACTTCGCGATACCTCTATTATTTATTTGTCTGATTTAGAAACGAATATAAATTTCAGCAGAAATAATAGCAGCAATTCGTTTGAAAATCTTTTCGGCGCTTTGTCCGTTTCGTGCGAACGCGCTGAAGCGGGAACAACTGTAAAAAATCTTGCAGCCGATATTATTTTTAACCAGAATAAACTGTTCTTCAACTTAAGTTCGAATATTGATGATTTGCTAAACTCCGAAGTTGAAGGCTCAATGGTAATGAAACCATACTCTCAGATTTTGAACTTCGAGAAGTTAAAACTGGATTACAAAAATCTTTCCTGGGAAAATAAAAGCCCAATCACTCTAAAATTGTTCAGCGACAGCCTTAGAATTGAGAACCTTGATTTGTACAACGGCGAAACGCTGTTTTCGGTCAATGGTTTAATATCGGGCGTGTCTAATCAGGATTTATATTTATCTCTTCGTCAGTTGCCTGTTTCCATTATTGATGAATATTTAGAGTTGAACACTCAGGATAAGCTAACTTCCCTCAGCAATTTAAATTGTCACTTAAGCGGTTCTTTATCTCGTCCGATAATTGAGGCAAGTTTTGATGTGAATGACATATCATTAAAAGAAACTAAGTTTGGCAGCCTAATCGGAAATATATTTTATAAAAACAATTTAGCCGAAGGTCGAATAATTTTCCTCGATGATTCCGCTAGCCATGTTTCTCCATCACTCAATTTTAACGCATCTGTTCCGGTCAAAATCTCTTTGACAGGGAAAAGTGAATTGATTAAAAACAATAACGTCTCCGCCAACTTAATTGCTAATGGATTTAAGGTAGGCGCGGCAGCTAATTTAATTCCGGGAATACGTAATCCAAAAGGCACAATGAACGGAAAGATTAGCGCCTCCGGCGCGCTTGAAAACTTAGTTTACGATGGTTACATGAGAATTTCAAATGCCTCGCTAACTTCTCTTGAAAATAATTTGTCATACGATTTAAGCGCAAAGATGTTATTCGAAAATGACCGACTTAAGCTAGATAGTCTTTACGTAAGTAATTCAAAAAACACCGATAACCGTGGGACACTAAGAGGCAAAGGTGATGTTCTATTAAATGGATTTTCGGTTGAATCTGCTAACATCAGTTTAAACGGAGATTTATTAGTGCTTTCGGAAAAATCAAAAGAAGTTTCACCTTCTGTTTATGGCGCTCTAATGATTGAATCCGACGGCGATTGGAAATTCAAATATGAAAATGAAAAATCATTTTTTAAAGGGAAGATCTTACTTAAGAATGCAAAATTAATTTTCTCGCCGGAGCAGTCAACCTATGCAAGAAATAATAACGAGTTCGTTTATATCTTCAAAGTAGATTCCTCAAAGCTCGATATGCAGGAAATTAAATTCCAAAAACTTATCTCACAGAAAAAACTTGATAACGGGCGCGCAGAAAATAATACTCAAACAGTTCCTAATTTTGATTACAAGATTACTATTTCCGCAGAAAACTCGGCAACTCTTGAGTTTATTCTATCTCAAGCATTTAACCAAAAACTTAGTGTTTCCGTAATTGGCGATCTTGTTTTTGAAAGTAAAAACGGAGTTGCGCTTACTCAAGGGCAGCTTAATTTGCAGGAAGATTCTAAACTGGAATTCTTTAAAACACTATCCGCTGAGGGATCAATTAGATTTGATGCAGATGTAACCGATCCTTTTATTGATGTAATTGCTATCTATTCAGGTGAATACTTGAACTCCGCAGATGAAACAGCAACGCCTATTCCTGTTGAAGTTCGAATAAAAATAAATAGCATTTTCAGTGCGCTTGGTCAAACATTATCAAACAACCCGGATAATATTCTCGTATACTTGGGCGCTAGAAATATTGATAACGATACTCCCGATAAGCAGTATGATGCAGTTGATGCGATTTCATTTATTCTTATTGGAAAATTTGCCTCGGATTTTTTATCTGATAGAGACCGTGAAGTTGCCAGCCAAAGCATTACAAGTCAAACGGCAACTTCTTTTCTTGGACCGGCTTTAACCTCTTTCGTAAATTCTAAAGTTGGTGACGTAATTAATAATATTAGTTTATCACCGTCCGGTCAAAAGACAAGATTCAACGTTTCCGGAAAAATTCAAAACGTGCGTTACAGCTTAGGCGGAACTGAAGAAGTGTTTACAAATATTTCTGAAGCGAATCTAAAAATTGAATATCTGTTTAATCCAAACTTTTTGATACGCGTTGAACGTAAAGACCCGATTGTTGGCGCCAATGCAGTGGAAGAAAAAATTAATGAAGTCGGCTTAAAATATAGGTTTATATTCTAATGAAAAAAGAAATCAAATCGTTCTTTAAAAAGAACCCGGGCTTAAAACTAAAAGCCAAGGATATTGCGAAGAAATTGTTTCTTACGAAACCACACGAATATGCAAAACTGAAAGAGTTTCTTTTCGCTCTCAAAGATGAAGGTTATTTAAATAAAGCAGGGAAAAGGTATTATTTAAACCGCGGAGAAGAAATTGGAAATATCGGCACATTTCACATTTCCAAAGAAGGCACATTTGGGTTCGTGATAATGAGGGATGAAACGCGTCCCGATATCTTTATTCCCGAAAAATTTTTTGGCGTTGTTCTAAACGGCGACACGGTGGAAGTTGCAATTCTTTCTACACGGAAAGGTAAAAGCATTGAGGGAAAAATTGAGCGTATAGTTGAACGCAAAATAAAAGAAGTTACAGGAACGCTTAAAAAAATTAAAAATGCTTATTTCGTTTTCCCTGAACAAAGAGATTGCCACAGGGATATTTATGTTGCTGAAGAAAATTTAAACGATGCCGTTGAAGGCGATAAAGTTGTTGTCGACCAAATCAAGTGGGAAATTAAAAATCTTTCTCCAGAGGGCAGAATTGCAGAAGTTCTTGGAAAGGAAGGATTTTACGATACGGAGATTGCATATCTTGCGCGTGAATTCAATCTTCCATACCAATTCCCCGAAGATGCGCTTGCGCAAACTGAACTCATTCCCGAAGAGATTCCGGAGGATGAAATAAAAAGGAGAATTGATTTCCGAGACAAAAATGTTTTTACTATTGATCCGGAAGATGCAAAAGATTTTGATGATGCAGTCTCCATTGAGGAAGACGAAGAAGGTAATTTTAATGTCGGTATTCACATTGCAGATGTAAGTCACTACATTCCTAAAAATTCTGAGTTATTCGAAGAATCGCTTGAAAGAGGCAACAGTGTTTACTTTGTGGGTAAAGTTATTCCAATGCTGCCGGAGAAACTATCGAATAAAATCTGCTCGTTAGTTCCGAACGAAGACAGGCTTACATATTCTGTGCTTGTAAAATTTTCTTCTGATGGCAGGGTTTTATCGCATCAAATAAAAAAGACAATTATAAACAGCAAGCGCAGATTCACTTATGAAGAAGTACAGAATATAATTGAGAAAGGCAACGGCGAATTGTATTGGGAAATTAGCCGGCTGAATAAATTTGCGCGGATACTTAGGAAAAACCGAACTACGAGCGGAAGCATCAATTTTATTTCTCCCGAAGTAAAATTTGAACTTTCTCCCGCCGGAGTTCCGTTAAGTATAAAACTAAAAGTAGCCGGTGAAAGCAATAATTTAATCGAGGAATTGATGCTCCTGGCAAACCGAATAGTTGCAGAGGAAATAAAAATTCTTTCAAAAAAGGAAGTTCTGCCGTTTGTTTACCGCGTTCACGATCAACCAAATCCTGATAAACTTTCTGAGTTTTCCGGATTCGTAAAAAGTTTGGGTTACAAATTCAATCTGAAAGCAAAAAATAAATCAAAGGAATTTCAAAGAATATTGGAAGAAGCTGCGGGAACGGCGGAAGAATCTGTTGTGAATGTAGTTGCGATCCGTTCAATGGCTAAAGCTGATTATTCAACTAATAACATTGGTCATTACGGATTAGGATTTTTGAATTATACTCACTTCACTTCTCCGATAAGAAGATTCCCTGATTTAATCGCTCATAAGTTGATTTATAATTACCTTGAAAATGACGAGAAGGAATCTTATTCTTTAAAAGAGCTTGAAAGAATTTGCGAACAGACTTCCGAGCGGGAAAGAAATGCAATAAGCGCTGAAAGAATGTCAGTAAAACTAAAGCAGATTGAATTCTTAAACGATAAAATCGGCGAAATTTATGAAGCAATAATTTCCGGCGTTGCGCATTTTGGTATTTTCGTTGAGATAACTGAAAATTTAGCAGAAGGATTAATTCGCTTCAAAGATTTGGAAGACGACTTTTATGAATTTGATGACAAGAGCTATTCAATAACGGGCAAGCATTCCCGCAGAACTCTTAGACTTGGAGATAAAATAAAAGTTAAATTGATTCGCGCAGATAGAAGTAAGAGACAGATTGACTTTATGTTTCTTGAAAAATTATAATTTTAATGGTAATCATCATGAAAACAATTTACATTTTTCTAATTCTGATTTTTATTAGCACGCTAAATACATTTGCACAATTTGGGCAAAACCGGATTAAGTACAAGGAGTTTGATTGGCTTTATATTCAAACTACCCACTTCGATATATATTTTACACAGGAAGGTTCAACATCCGCTGAATTTGCGGCGAAAGTTGCTGAAGAAGCGCTTGACGACATTCAGAAAAGGCTTAACTTCAAAATCAACAGCCGCATTTCGCTGATAATATATAACAGCCACAATGATTTTCAGGAAACCAATACCACAGATTCATATTTGGGACAGGGTACCGGAGGATTTACCGAGCCATTTAAAAACCGTGTTGTGTTCCCTTTTGAAGGATCATTTCAAAAATTCAGACATGTGCTTCATCATGAATTAGTTCATGCTGTTATGCGGGATATGCTTTACGGTGGAACTGTTCAAAATATTATTGCCAAAGGTATTACTCTTCAACTTCCTCATTGGTATCATGAAGGAATGGCTGAATATTTATCAACCGGATGGGAAACGAATTCCGACCAATTTATAAGAAATGCTATCATTAATGAATTTATGCCTGATATAAATCAGCTTTCCGGATATTTTGGATACCGCGGCGGGCAGTCTGTTTTTAGATACATCGCAGAAAAATATGGCGATGAAAAACTTGGCGAACTTTTAAGCAACTCGCAAGGACTTGGTGGAGTTGAAGAAGCGTTTAAGGCTTCGGTTGGCCTTACTCTCGAAGAACTAAACGAAAGATGGAAAAAGGATTTAAAGGTTCGTTACTGGCCCGAAATTGCCAGCCGTTTAGAACCGGATGATTTTGCGCAGAGATTAACAAATAATAAAAAAGACGGCGGCTTCTATAACACAAGTCCGGTAATATCCCCGATGGGAGACAAAGTTGCTTTTATCTCAGATAGAGATGTTTACCTTGATGTCTACGTGATGGATATACTTAACGATAAGAAAGTTAAAAAGGTTGCAAGCAGTGGAACAACTCATGACTTTGAAGAATTGAATGTTCTATTCCCCGCTTTAACTTGGGCGCCCGATAATAAACGTATTGCGCTTTCCCTTAAAAGCGGCGGATTTGACGTTATAACTGTAATTGATGTTGAGAAAGAAAAATCTAATGAGTTGCCTGTTCGTATGGATGGAATTGAAAACGTTAACTGGTCTCCTGATGGAAGCAAAATTGCATTTGTCGGAGCAACCGCTTCTCAATCCGATATTTATGTTTACGATTTTACTACTCAAAAAACGGTGAACATAACAGAGGATATTTTTTCCGATTATGATCCTATTTGGAGTCCTGATGGTAAAAAAATTGCTTTCTCTTCGGATAGGAAAAGTTTAGATCAGCAGGAACTTGCTTTACAAAATCTTACTATGCTCGATGTCGATTATCATTATCTGGATTTATATGAAATTGATATTGAATCTAAATCAGTGATCAGATTAACGGACTGGGAATTCTCAGACGAAAGATCTGCGCTCTATTCGCCTGACGGGAAAACTATTTTATTTGTTTCCGATAAAAATGGAATCAACAATATTTATAGAAAAAGTTTGCTGATAAATTTTGATGCTTCTGCAAGTTCTGTAATTTCAAATCAAGCTGTCCCAATCACAAATTCTTTGAATGAAATCAGCCAGATATCAATTTCAAAGGATGGAAAAAAACTAACTTTTACAAGTCTATTCAAAGCCGGTTATAATATTTTCCTTATCGATAATCCTTTCGAAATGAAGGTTAAAGAGTCTGAACTGGAAATGACAACTTATATGAAAGCGTTGACACAACATCCTGATTCAATCAGAAAAGAAATTGCGCTTTCCGGTGATGCTCCGGATTCAGTTGCGGTTGCCGCAATTAAAGAAGATGAATCCGAAGAGGATGAGGATACAGAGAAGGAAAAGAGTAATATATTTTTCACAGGAGAATTGATCGCTGAAGAAAAATCAGATTCCACTTTGGAGGATAAAGATTACAGTTCATACATTTTTGGTTCGGAAGACATAAGCATTGACACCACAAAAAAAACTGAACTCGCAAATACATTTATCCCAAAATTAGACGATGATGGAAATTATCTTGTAAATAGATATAAAGTTAGTTTCACTCCTGATTTAATTTATGCAAATGCCGGCTGGTCTACGCTTTACGGATTATTGGGAACGACCGTATTATCTTTCAGTGATGTGCTAGGTAATCATAGATTGATTGGCGTTACGAGTATGCAGGTTGATCTTAAAAACAGCGATTACGGTTTGGCATATTACTATCTTGCTTCGCGAATTAATTTTGGAATAGAAGGATTTCACACTGCCCGTTTTGTATATCTAAATCGCGGGTTTGGTTCTGATCTTTTCCGTTTTAGAAATTTTGGATTAATTGCATCTGCGAACTACCCAATTAATCGGTTTTACAGATTAGATGGGTCACTTAGCTTAATGGATGTATCTTCGGAAAACTTGGATAACTTTTTTGAACCGAAAGAATCTACAAGATTTATTATACCTTCTCTGAACTTTGTTCACGATAATACTATGTGGGGCTACTATTCGCCAATCCAGGGAGAAAGATACAATATCACCGGTTTTGGGAATCCTGATCCATTCAACAAAAAAACAAATTTTTATTCGTTAATATGGGACTACCGAAGATACTTTAGATTTTGGTACGATAACTCTTTCGTAATTCGTTTATCAGGAGGGCTATCTGGCGGTCCCAGTCCACAGCGATTTTTTATTGGCGGTACCGAAAATTGGATCAATAGATCATTCGCAACAAATGAAATTCCATTGGAAAATGCGGCAGATTTTGCTTTTTTAACTCCTGCCCTGCCATTAAGAGGGTATGATTATGCCGAGCAAATTGGAACGAAATATTCTTTGCTAAACCTGGAATTAAGAATGCCTCTAATTAGGTATCTGGTAACAGGAGTCTTACCTCTGTTCTTTCAAAATATTCTTGGCGCGGCGTTTATTGATATGGGCAGCGCGTGGAATAATTCAAAAGAATTGCGGCTATTTACGAGGGATGAGTACGGCAACCGCTTAACTGATGATTTGCTTATAGGAACTGGATTTGGAACCAGATTTTATTTCCTTTTTGCTTTAGTAAGATTTGATGTTGCATGGAAATATAATGTAGATTCATTCTCTAAGCCGAGATACTATTTTTCGCTTGGAACAGATTTTTAATGAAAGCCGGTTAAGCCGGTTTTTTAATTTCTGTTTTTACCGAAGTAGTACTTGTGCTTTCTGAATTTGAAGAATTGTTATCCGAATTTGAAGAACTGCTTTTTTTATAGTCTGTTTGATAAAATCCGGAACCCTTAAATATCGGGCTTGAACCCGAACCAATTAATCTCTTCAATTCTGCTCCGCATTCTTTGCAGATTTTAAGAGTCTCTTCCATCATTGATTGAAAGTGCTCAAATCTATTCTCACAACTCGTACATTTATAATCATATGTAGGCATAAAAATTCCTTTACGTATCTATAAATTTTGACTGCAAAAATAAACATGATAATTTTCAAATGAAACTCATTTTTTCAATTCCAATTTCTTATCTTTGCGTCAAGAACAAAACTAAAATTATATGAAAAAAGTTCACTCCCTGCTTCTCTTTTTATTTGCTATAATCATAACAGGCTGTCTTAGCTATAATCAAATTACTACAATACGAACGGATGGTTCAGGGGAAATGTTTGTTCACTACTGGATGAATTTCTCTGATTTACAGGACAGTCTTTTAATTAATAAACTGGGAATTTTTAACACAGACTCTATTCGAGCGGAATTTTCTTCTCCTCATACTTTCATCAAAAACGTTGAGTCTTATAAAGATTTTAGAGACAGCACCATACATGCAAAAGTTGAATTTGATTTCACGCACATTGATTCTTTGAATAAAACCAAAGCCTTCAATGGCGCAGAATATTCATTGAAAACTGACGCAAACGGATACCAAACATTCTCACAGTTTATTCAGCCCTTTGCAACGGGTTTCGGTTTTAATAGAGATTCGCTTAAAATTCAGTACACTTATTACCTTCCGGGTAAAATAATGTCGCACAACGCTTCATCAATCTCTAACAATAAATTGATTTGGGAATACACATTAAAAAATATCGGCACCGGGAAATTAATATCGGCGACCTACAGACCTTTTAAGTTAAAAGAAACCCCTAAATGGATTTATTACATAGCGTCATTAGTTTTAGTGATTGTTGTCTTTTATTTATTCAAGAAAAGAAGTACGTAACTGTTTTATTTTAATGAACTTAGGTTTTGTTGACATACCATTAACATTTCTGTATATTTGCGTCTTTCTAAACTGTAATATGAACAGATAACTCAATGTCTTATAACGAGCCACGTATTTTTTCAGGTAGATCCAACCCAGAATTTACTTCTAAAATTTGCCAATACTTAAATCTAACCCCCGGAGCGATTGAGTTTGTTAATTTTAGCGACGGCGAAATTTGGGTAAAGTATAAAGAAAATATCCGCGGCAGAGATGTTTATATTGTTCAGTCAACAATGCCTCCTGCAGAAAATCTACTAGAACTTCTAATTATGCTGGATGCCGCTAAGCGTTCATCTGCAAGAAGAATCACCGTTGTGATTCCTTATTTTGGTTATGCCAGACAGGATAGAAAAGATCAACCCCGAGTTGCTATCTCTGCGAAGCTGATTGCAAATTTAATTACCGAAGCCGGCGCCGACCGCGTTATTACGATGGATCTTCATGCGGCTCAAATACAAGGCTTTTTTGATATTCCTCTTGATCACCTTTATGCTTCGCAGGTTTTCAGCGGTTTGTTTTTTGAATCGAAGGGAAATCTTGCTGTTGTTTCGCCTGACGTAGGGGGAATAAAAATTGCTAGATCTTATGCAAAAAGGCTGAATGCAAAATTAGTAGTAATAGATAAAAGACGCCCTGAACCAAACAAAATAGAAATTATGCGCATAATTGGAACTGTAGAAGGCATGGATGTGTTAGTAATCGATGATTTGATTGACACTGGCGGAACATTTGTTACTGCTGTTGAGGCTCTTAAAAAGAAAGGCGCAAATAAGGTTTATGGAGCTGTTACTCACCCTTTATTTTCGGGTGATGCTTTAGAAAGAATTGAGAATTCACAATTAGATACGCTATATGTAACAGATTCAATTCCAATAATTAATAGAAAAGAAAACTCAAAGATTTCTATAAGATCTGCTACCGAGCTTTTTGCCGAAGCAATTATTAGATGCAATAGAGACGAATCGATTAGTTCGTTATTTGAAATAGACAAAGATTAGAAAACGAAATATTTATTTAGGAGAAAAAATAAAATGTCTGAGATTAATTTAACCGTTCAGAAAAGAAAAATCTCTACCAAAGGAGCTGTAAATAAGCTGAGAAGAGAAAAATATGTCCCCGGTGTTTTTTATTCAAAAGGGCAGGACTCTGTTAATTTTGCTGTTCACGAAAATGCTTTGCGTAACCTCGTTTACACAAAAGAAACGCACATCGTAAATTTTTTAGTAGATGGAAATGAACCTGCAAAAGCAATTTTAAAAGATATTCAGTTCGATCCGGTAACAGATAAAATAGTTCATATCGATTTACTCGGAGTTACTGTAGGACAAGAGCTTCAGATTCAAGTTCCCGTTAGTTTCGTAGGTTCTCCAATCGGCGTTAAAGAAGGTGGAGTATTGCAGCAATATCTGCATAAACTAGAAGTCGCTTGTCTACCGAAGGATATTCCTGAGCATTTTGAAATCAACATCTCAAAGTTGAAACTTGGTGAGAGTATTCACGTATCGGACTTAAATTACGAGAATATTAGAATTCTTAATGCTTCTGACGTTCCATTAGTTGCTGTTACAACGAGCAGAGTTGAAACGACAGAAGATGTTTTGGAAGTTGCTCCAGCAGAGCCGGAATTGATTTCTAAAGGAAAATCTGAAGAAGAATAGAATTAGTTTTGAAAATTATTCTTGGAATAGGTAATCCGGAAAAGAAGTACGGTAAAACTCGTCACAACATAGGCTTCATAATTCTTGACGCGCTATGCGAAAAGTATAATTTGAGTTTTATGCCTGGTGATGGAAACTATTATTTTACGGGAAGCAATATTAACGCTTCCCATTTTATTTTAATAAAGCCCACAACTTATGTTAATTTGAGCGGTGTAGCTGCCAAGCAGGTTTTAGAACAATATGATATTAGCCTGGAAAATTTGCTGGTTGTAAGCGATGATCTTAGTTTGGATGCGGGTTCTATACGTTTAAGAAGATCTGGCGGTGACGGCGGGCATAACGGACTGGCTTCTATTATTTACGAGTTGGAAGATAATAAGTTCCCCCGATTAAGATTTGGAATTGGCTGTAACTTCGAATCGGGCTTAATGTCTGATTATGTATTAGAAAAATTTAGCGAAAAGGATTTATTAAATTTGAAACCAAAGATTGATTCGGCAGTTTCTTTAATCGAAAAATTTATTGCCGGAGGAACTCAATTAATGTTTGACGAGTTTAGTAAGTTACCAAGCGAGAATAAAAATTCACAAATAGAGGATAATTAGGGCAAACTATGGAATCTTTAATTTACTTTATTCCGATACTCGGATTAGCTGCATTGATGTTTTCATATCTGAAAAGTAGATGGATAGACAAACAAGACGTTGGCACTGCGAAGATGGCAGAAATTGCTCAAAACATCCGCGATGGCGCAATTGCTTTTTTAAAAACTGAATACAAAGTTTTATTTGTTTTCGTGCTTGCCGTAGCTACACTACTTGGAATTTCCAATTTTGGAAGACAAGACTCTTCTTCACTAATTTCTGTTTCATTCATTGTCGGAGCATTTTGTTCCGGACTCGCCGGCTACCTTGGAATGATTGCAGCCACTAAAGCTAACGTTAGAACAACTAATGCAGCAAGAACAGGATTGAGTCCCGCGTTGAAAATCGCTTTTTCCGGCGGCACAATTATGGGAATGAATGTTGTTGGATTAGCTATTCTTGGAATAAGTTCACTGTTCATTATTTATTCGAATTTGTGGGATGCGTTTAGAGTAATAAATGTGTTATCAGGCTTCTCACTTGGAGCTTCGTCCATTGCTCTATTTGCGCGAGTTGGCGGCGGTATTTATACCAAAGCTGCGGATGTTGGTGCAGATTTAGCCGGTAAAGTTTATGAAGGAATTCCGGAAGACGATCCGCGAAATCCCGCTACAATAGCGGATAACGTTGGTGATAATGTTGGTGACGTCGCGGGAATGGGCGCAGATTTATTTGAATCATATATTGGAGCAATTATAGGAACAATGGTTCTTGGAGCAGTATTCACATCTGTCTTCGAAGCGCCGAACTCTCTTGCAGCAGTAACACTTCCACTAATTTTAGCAGGAGTTGGAATAATCCTTTCCATTGTTGGTACTTTTTTTGTAAACGTAAAGGAAGGCGGCAATCCGCAAAAAGCACTTAACATGGGCGAATTTGGCACTACCGGCTTAATGGTTGTTGCTGCTTATTTCATCATCAATAATTGGCTTCCTGCAAACTGGAGTTATGGTGGATTTGAGTACACAAGTATGGGTGTTTTCTGGGCTACTATTATTGGTTTATCAGCTGGTACAATGATAGGATTAATTACGGAATATTATACTGGAACAGATTACGCACCCGTGCGAGGAATTGCAAATCAATCTGTAACAGGCTCTGCAACGAACATTATTGCTGGTCTTGGAGTTGGAATGATGTCCACCGGATTTCCTGTACTAATTTTAGCAGCTAGCATTGTTGGCGCTCATCATTTTGCAAGTTTATATGGTATCGCAATAGCGGCGCTAGGTATGCTTTCAACGACAGGAATACAATTAGCAGTTGATGCATATGGACCAATTTCCGATAACGCCGGTGGAATTGCGGAAATGGCAAATCTTCCTAAAGAAGTTAGAGAAAGAACAGATAAACTTGATGCTGTTGGCAATACAACCGCAGCAATTGGTAAAGGATTCGCAATTGGGTCTGCAGCTTTAACAGCTCTTGCATTATTTTCAGCATATATGACTCAGGCACAAATTACAACAATAGATATTGCAAAACCCATAATTATGGCTGGATTATTTATCGGAGCTATGCTGCCATTTATTTTTTCGGCTTTGGCAATGGGAGCCGTGGGAAGAGCAGCAAAGGAAATGATCATTGAAGTTGGCAGGCAATTCAGAGAAATTGAAGGATTAAGAGAAGGAACGGCAAAAGCAGAATATTCTAAGTGTGTTGAAATTTCAACAAAAGCCGCGATAAGAGAAATGATTTTACCAGGTTTAATGGCAATAGCTGTGCCTGTTGCAGTTGGATTTACAAGCAAAGAAATGCTTGCAGGCGTTTTAGCTGGAGTTACATCAAGTGGCGTACTAATGGCTATATTTCAGTCCAATTCCGGCGGCGCATGGGATAACGCTAAAAAGCTTATTGAAGGAGGATTAGTAATAGAAGGATTTAAGTACGGCAAAGGATCAGAAGCTCATAAAGCTGCTGTAGTCGGCGATACTGTCGGAGATCCATTTAAAGATACTTCCGGACCATCTATTAATATTCTTATTAAGCTCATGGCGGTTGTAGCATTAGTTATTGCGCCATTAATCAAATAATTATATATTTAGACCCATATTTCATAACCCTGCTCCTGAATAAAAATAATTTTAGGGGCCAAACGACCAAAGGGAGGTTACTTAATGAAGACAAACCATTATGAGTGCGTTATTATTCTTAACGCAGCTCTCGAAGACGAGCATGTCAATGCTGTTTTAAAACGCTTCGAAGATTATCTAAAAGCAAATGGCGGCGAAGTTTCTGCCTTCGAAAACTGGGGTAGAAAACGTTTAGCTTACCCAATTCATAAATCTAAAAGCGGTTACTACGCCGTATACAGATTTGTATCTCCGCGAGAATTAATTGTTAAATTAGAAAGAACCCTTCGTTTAGACGAAAACGTAATCCGTTATTTAACAGTTGCTCTTGAACCAAAAGCAGTTGAACACTTTGCTAATGTCAAAGATCAATTAGCGGAAAATCCGGAAGATGTTCTTGTGGAAAATAATTCGGACGAGCCTATTAAGACTGATGACGAAAGTGTTGAATAATCTATTATTAGATAGTATGGAGGAATGTAAATGGCTGATTTAAAAATGCCTGAATTGAATAATGTAATTGTTGCCGGCAATTTAACTAAAGATCCTGTCTTTAGAGAAACTTCTAATAATACGCCTGTTGTTAATTTTCATATTGCCGCAAACAGAAGGTATAAAGATAGCAGCAATCAATGGCAGGAAGATGTATGTTATGTTGGAGTTGTTGCCTGGAATAAATTAGCAGACAGTTGCCGCGATAGATTGCGAAAAGGAAGTGCAGTACTTATTGACGGGGAATTGCAGAGTAGAACATTTAGGACCGACGACGGTAGAAATAGAACTATCGTTGAAATCAAAGCCAAAAGAATTCAATTCCTCAATAAATTAAGTAAACCCGATTCCCCCGAGAATGATGATATTTCTTCGGCTGACGATGATAATACTTCAGACGATAGCAGTTACGAAGATAATTCATTCGATAAATTCTTAACTGACGAAGAATCGGATCTTATCAATGATAATAAAAAGTAAATTGGAGTTTTATTTAAAATGAAAACAAAAAAAGTTAGAAGAGTAATTGAGGAATATATTGATTATAAGGATGTAAAAAAATTACAAAAATTTGTAAATGATCAGGGGAAAATTATCCCTAGAAGAATTACCGGACTGAGTGCAAAGCAGCACAGAGAACTGGTTAGAGCGGTAAAAAGAGCAAGACAAATTGCAATCTTGGCGTACATTTCTGAAGCTGTTAAGTAATAAGGAGAAAAAGATGAAAGTTATACTTAGAAAAAACTATGAACACCTTGGAAAAATAGGTGACTTGATAGACGTAAAAGACGGATTTGCACGAAATTTTCTTATTCCAAGAAACGTTGCATATCTAGCTCAACCAGGGAATATTAAAGCTCTGGAAGAAGAAAAGAAACAATTTGCCAAGAAAGCGGCAAAAGAACTTGATGCTTCTCGAAAACTTGCTGCGGCTTTAGAAAAAGTTTCTGTTACTATTCCTGTTAAAGTTGGCGAAGAAGATAAAATTTTTGGATCGGTTACAACTCAAATGATAGCAGACTCCTTAAAGGAAAAAGGATTTGATATTGATCGTAGAAAAATTGAAATCGACGATCCAATTAAAGCGCTCGGTATTTACAGTGTGAATGTTAAACTTCATCATGAAGTTACAGCAATTGTAAAAACCTGGGTTGTTAGAGAGTAAATTCTCTTTATGTTCAAAATGGATTTGAATAAAAGGCTTTCAGTTATGAAAGCCTGCCGCTTCGGGTAAGCTGATTAAAGATTCTCCCGAAGTTTTCCTTGATTTACATAAGATAAATTTTCAATAACATAATAAGACTGAACGATGAAAGAATTTAGATTTAGAATTATTCTGATTGGGTTATTCGTAGCTCTCAGTATTTATTTGTTGTATCCAACTTTCGCGGATTATCAGAATACACAAACAATTGAGAAAAGACTTTCCTCTATTGCAGATAGCGTATTAGCCGTTAATCCTACTCTCGAAAAAGCCGATCTCAATCAAATACTGGAACTTGAAGAAGATAATATAAAGATTGCCGACCCATCAATCAAAAATGCACGGGAAAAACGTGTGAAGCTTGGTTTGGATTTACAAGGCGGTATGTATTTAGTTATGGAAGTGAATACTGCCAAATTGTTAGAAAAATTGGCAAAAGAGCCCGATGCAAAATTTTATGAATTGTTAAAAGCAGCCGAGGAAGAAACAAGGCTTTCGGAAGAAAATTTAGTTTCCATACTTGCTGCAAAAATTCAAGCCGAAGGCAAAAGACTTAGCCTATATTTTGGTTCAATTCGTGAGGACGATGCCGAAATAATTGCTAGACTTGAAGAACAGGAAAACGACGCGGTTACCAGAGCTATCGAAATTATTAATAACCGTGTAAACCAATATGGCGTTTCTGAGCCAAGCATTCAAAAGCAAGGGTCAAGACGAATTATTGTTGAACTTCCCGGCATCGCTAAAGAAGAGGAAGCAAAAAGACTTCTCCAGGGCAGCGCGCTTCTCGAATTCAAATTTGTGAAGGAATCCGATTTTACAGTTCCTATTCTTAACAGAATTGATGAAGTTCTTGCCGCTTCTTTCTCTGGTGGTGATACATCCGCTGCCGCTGACACAACTGCGCCGGAAGACATTTCTGAAGAGGAATTTGCAAAGAAGCATCCTTTCTTCGCTATTGCTCGGATCAATCCTCAAAGTCAATTTGCAGATGGATTTGTAGCAGAAGACGAGAAAGAAAAAGTTGACGCTTATTTAAAACGTCCTGAAATTCAAAATGTAATTCCCGATAACGTTGAATTTCTTTATGCCGCAAAACCATTCGTTAATGCTGAAGACGGCAAAAACTACTACAGATTGTTCCTTGTTAATAAAGCTCCTGAATTGACGGGCGGCGTTATTGTTGACGCTCAGGCAAATATTGATCCGCAGACAACCGAGCCGATTGTTACAATGCAAATGAATTCGGAAGGCGCTAGAGAATGGGCAAGAATTACAGGCGCTAACGTAAACAAACGATGTGCAATTATTCTTGACGGCGGAGTTTATTCTGCGCCGACTATCAATGAAAAAATTCCCGGAGGAAGCTCAAGAATTTCCGGAATGGAAGATCTTAACGAAGCCAAACTTTTAGAAATTGTACTAAAAGCAGGCGCGCTTCCCGCTCCTGTGGATATTATTGAAGAAAGAACCGTTGGACCATCACTTGGTCAGGATTCAATTATGCAAGGCTTCAATTCTACTTTGCTCGGATTCTTCCTCGTAGCTGTGTTCATGATTTTCTATTATAAAAAAGCAGGCACAATTGCCGATCTTGCGCTTTTCTTCACCTTGCTTTTTATAATGGGTATTTTGGCGGGATTCCAGGCTACATTAACATTGCCGGGTATTGCGGGAATTATTTTAACCATCGGTATGGCAGTGGACGCAAACATTATTATTTACGAGAGAATTCGTGAAGAACTTACCACCGGTAAAACTGTAAAAGCTGCGATAGATAGCGGATTCGCTAATTCATATTCGGCTATTTTCGACTCTAACATTACCACATTCTTTACCGGTATTATTCTTTACCAATTCGGAAGCGGTCCAATTCAGGGATTCGCTTTAACTCTTATGATAGGTATTGTTTCTACTTTATTTAGCGCTCTTGTAATTACAAGAGTTGTATTTGATATGATGGCTGCAAAAGGTCATAAAATTAACATTGGATAAAACTGATACTAAGGAGAAAGATAATAAATGCGTCTATTCGATAATTTAAATATAGACTTTCTTGGAAAAAGAAAAACTGCCTACATTGTATCTGGAATATTTTTAGCCATTGGATTATTAAGCGTTGTTTTCAGAGGACTTGAATTAGGTATCGATTTTAAGGGCGGTACGGAAATCGCGCTTCAGTTTGAGCAGGACGTTGATATTGCTCAAATTAGAGCTGATGTTAACGATATTGGGCTTGGCAATGTGGAAGTAAAAACATTCGGCGGGACACAAGGCGTTATTTTAAGAACAGAACTTCAGGAAATACCGGCTTCAATTTTTCCTAGGATTAAAACTGCTATTGAAGCAAGTTTGAAAAATTATTTTCCCGAGGCTGTTTATAACGTAGCTGACTCTACTTCAAACTCACTAACCTATCAATTTGGTAACGATACTACCGTTGTTGAAATTTCCGACAAACTATTTGAACTCGGATATCAAACTGGCGTTATTTCTGCAAACCAAATGGTTGTACGTGTTGCCATTTCCGATTGGCTCGAAGAAACTTTGAAAAGCAAACTTCCCGATAATCACTTCACTGTATTAAAAGAGGATCAAGTTGGTCCTAAAATTGGCGGTGAATTAAAACGCGATTCATTAATTGCGGTCGTGTTGGCTTTGCTCGTAATACTTGTCTATTTAGGTTTCCGATTCAAATTTGCTTTTGCTCTCGGCGCCGTAATCGCGGTATTTCACGACGTTTTAATAACTCTTGGAATGTTCTCGCTTCTTTACGGATTAATACCAGGATTGAATCTGGAAATTTCTATCAGCGTTGTAGCTTCGTTCTTAACTCTTGTCGGTTACTCAATTAACGATACTGTAATTGTGTTCGACAGAGTTAGAGAATATATGAAAATTCACAAAACTGCTGATCTTCAAGATAATATTAATAGAGCTATAAATAGAACTATGAGCCGTACTGTTGTAACAAGCGGAACTACAATGCTTGTTATAACTGTGCTCTTAATTTTTGGCGGAGATGTATTAAGAGGATTTGCGTTCACATTAGTCTTCGGAATTATTGTGGGAACTTATTCTTCTATTTTCGTTGCGAGCGCTTTTATTCTTGAGTTTGCTCAAAGAAGTAAAAAAAGATTCCAGTTCTAAGCTAACCAAATATTAAAAAAAGCCGGTCACATTTGAACCGGCTTTTTTGTTTTAAAATATTCCCCTTGTTATTCCACATCAAAAGTATATACTTGTGGTATATATTTATGGAGTAGTAAGATGAGCGTAGATACAGCTAAAATATTTCTAAACGGAAAGAGTCAGGCAGTTCGATTGCTAAAAGCCTACAGGCTAAAGGGTAAGGAAGCATATATTTCTATAATTGGAGATGCTTATTTCTTTTTCACAAAAAGGAAAAACGGGAACCCTTTTTCTCGAATCTTGAAAAGTTTTCTGATGATTTTATAAAATGAAAGAGCGCAGCAATCTCCTGAACTTGGGGAATTGCAAAAGCTCAAAACACCACTAAAACTACACTGAAATGGCGGTCGCTGTTGACAAGCCGGGTATGCTTATTTTTAAAAATCATTTCATTAAAATCATCTTTTTTATCTATTGTAATAAAATCCCCTTGGATTTGTAGATTGTACTGTTAAAGGCATTTTGATAGGGTATACTATTTTCGATATGTCTGTTTTTTTAGCAAATAATCACAAAAAAGGTTTTTAGCCTCATTTATGCGCTGTTTTTTTTTGCAAAAAGAGATAATGTATACTATATTTGTGATAATAATATAGCATACATGATCATGGAAAAAATTACAGAATTTACATATCTGACAACTATTTATGGTAACGAAAAAGTAATGACCATAAACGACCTTAAAAATCGTATGGTAGTTTCGGAAATAACTATCCGCCGAAAGCTAAAGAAATCGGGAGCCATAACCAGTTACAATAAAAATGGGAGGTTCTATACCTTACCACATATTCCGAAATTCGATTCTTATGGTCTTTGGAGTCATAACGATATTCGTTTTTCAAAACATGGAAATTTAAACCAGACAATAATACAATTAATCAATCAGTCTTCCAGTGGATTACATGCAGAAGTAATTGGAGAGTTGATAGCGTATCAACCCCATTCATTGCTTTATAAGCTATGTATTAAATCTGCAATACAAAGGGAGAAATTACATGGGAGATATGTCTATTTTTCCATTGATGAACAGTTATACAAATCACAACTCAATAAATACACAAGCCTGCAAACGCAATATATTGAGGATGATATATCATGCATCATAGCAGTAAGGCTGCTGATAGAGAAAATCAGAAGACCAAAATACAGCCTGTCTCATTTAGTTGGGATTCTACATAGAGAAAATATAAAAATCAGCGAGTTACAGGCAAAACGTTTTTTTGAAAAGCACGGGATTGAAAAAAAAACACCGGATTTGAGGTAGTTTATTTATTACGCAAACTATTGGACGATACGATAAATAATCTTAGCCTTACCAATATTTTCACACAACCGCCGATGGTTTATTTCAAAACGACAAAAGTACTCTGTCCGGAATGTCAGACGAAACTGAAAGTATATTATACTGATAAAAGGAAAGTTTACAGCCTGCATATTGGCGTATTTAAAGCGCACAGGACTTTTATGTACTGTCAGGATTGTAATACGGTCTATCCCGCCGAAGAATTTGGAAAAATAGCGCCGGTATATTCAAATGTAGGATACGATGTAATTGTATTTATAGGCCGGTTGATCTTTCACGAACACCATACACTTAAGGAAACAATATCTGTATTAGAAAGCCGGAATATACATATTTCCTCTTCTGAAGTGGCTTACCTTGCTCAAAAATTTATAATTTACTTGTCAATCCTACATCAGGAATCCGGGTTAAGACTAAAAATGCAGATACAGCAGAAAGGAGGTTATATCCTGCATGTAGACGGCACAAGCGAAGGAGCAAGTCCCCATTTGATTAGTGCCATTGACGAAGTCAGTAATTTTGTACTTGCCAATGTGAAAGTCCCAAGCGAAAGTAAAGAGCAGATACTTCCATTTCTTAAAGAAATAAAAGAACAATACGGTGACCCACTTGCTTTAACCAGCGATATGGGGCGGGCGTTTTTGAGCGCCATTTCAGAAGTCTTTCCCGACAAACCAAATTATATCTGTCATTTTCACTTTTTAAGAGACATAGGAAAAGATTTATTAGAAAAGGAGTACTCCATTATCCGAAATAAGCTTAAAAAATATGGCATTACATCTCAATTGCGCTATCGGCTCCGCTATTATTTTGATAATAAAACAGAAGATATCAATGTTACTCAAATAAACGAAATCATAGAAACAACAAAGCATCCGCCAGTTGGCCGAAAGGACAGCCGGATCATAAAACAGGTGTGTAATATTTTACTGCTTTGGGCATTAGATGGTAAAAACCATGGAAATGGATTTGGCTTCCCTTTGGACAGGCCGCATGGAGAATTTTACAAACGATTATGCCTGTTGTTTCAAAAATTGAAATCCTTTAAGAAAAAGTGCAGCGTCGATAAGTCATTGTCAAAAATAATTGCAAAAATAATAGACGACTTAATGCCTTTGGTTAATGACATTGAATGCAGAGAAACATTCCAAATACTCACAGAAAAAGAAAAGGTCTTTGATAAATTACGGCAGGCGCTCTCTATTGCTTTGCCATCTACGACTGATGGACTAAATGATAATGGAGAAGATGTTGAAATTGACACCATTGAAAACAAAGTAAAAGATTTTAATCAATGGGCGCTCCGCGAAAAATATTATCATAAAAATAATGACTATCAAAAATTAATCTGTCAAATTGAAAAATACTGGGATATGTTATTCAGCGATCCAATAATAATATCTTCTCCCGATGGTGATTCTTTTATTCAACCACAAAGAACAAACAATATACTGGAACAATTTTTCAGAGGTATCAGAAGGGCACATCGAAGAACAACAGGTAATAACTCAATGTGTAAAAAACTACAATCTATGTTTGCCGATACGCCATTAGTTAAAAATCTTGACAATCCTGATTATATGAAAGTTATATTGAATGGGGGGAATTCGTTGGAAGAAAAATTTGCGGAAATTGACCATAAAAAAGTTATTGCAAAAATGAAAGATGCCCGAAAGGTTGAAAGTAAAATACCTCGTAAAATTAAAAAGTTCATAAGGAATGATGACTCAATGAGCAAATTACTATATTTGATAGCCAATTAATAAAAATCCAAGGGGATTTTGGAATAATAGTTTTTTATTGATGAAAAATTACCGGATTCTAATTTGTAAATATATAAACCACTCGGTAAATTTTTTGCATTGAATTCAACTGTATAATAACCAATTGCTTGATTTTGATTCAC
>JAHJTX010000090.1 GCA_018829545.1 Bacteroidota bacterium
ACGGATTTGGCTTTGGGATTATCATATTCCTTAAACATCACAAGTGAATTTAGTATGGGATTTACAGGTAAATATGTTTCGCAGAATATTTGGCACATGAATGCTTCCGCATTTGCGATGGACGTGGGATTGCTATATCAATCTCCCATAGAAGGGTTTACATTGGGTATGGCTATTACAAATGTCGGTTCACAAATAAAATATGAAGGTGAGGATAATTTTATCTATTACTCATTTGATCCAAATTTGAATGGAAACAGCGACAAAATTTATTCTGAAATTAAGATGGACAGTTGGGATTTACCTTTGCTGTTTAAAGTTGGTTTGGCCTACCAACTGATTGAATCCGAAATGAATAGTTTTCTTATTAGCTGCGATGCGGTTCATCCTAACGACTATAGCGAATATGTAAACATTGGATTTGAATATGGATTTAAGGAAGTATTCTTTCTGAGGGGCGGATATAAAACATTATTTAAAAGGGATTCGGAAGAGGGATTAGCAGGTGGTGTAGGTGTTATATATTACATTACAGATTTTATCCCAATGAGGGTGGATTATTCCTACTCAGCCTTTGGAATATTAAATGATATTCATAGATTCTCGGTAGAAATCGGTTTCTAGTTTACTGGCTTATTGTTAATAATTGGAATTATAGATGGAAACTTTCGAAACAAAATTTGGATTTTTTGATAACGATGGGAGAGAATATGTAATCAAAACACCACTGACACCAAAACCTTGGGTTAATGTTATTTCTAACGGTGACTATGGAATGGTTATATCTCAAACCGGAGGCGGATTTAGCTGGAAAGAACATTCTGAATTTAACAGAATTACACGTTGGCACCAGGACCTAATAAAAGATGATTGGGGTAAATATATTTACGTTAAGAACAACAAAACCGGCGAAATTTGGAGCCCGACCTGGAGCCCTATAAAAACTGATTTGGATAATTATGAATGTAGACATGGTATTGGTTATACAAAATTCACTACTCTTTATAAAGGGATAGAAATTAAACTCGTAATGTTCATCCCTTTTGACGAGACACTCGAAATTTGGGATATTAATATTACCAACCATAATAACGAAGATGCAGATTTATCATTCTTTACCTATTTTGAATGGGTGCTTGGTTCATCTGCCGATCATCACCGTGAGTTTCATAAACAGTTTTTGGAAACTGAATACGATAAAAATATTAATGGAATTACAGCTACAAAGAGACTTTGGGACATACCCTTAGGCAATCGCGGTCATTGGAATGTTGAATATGAATACACATGCTTTTTTACATGCAGAAAAACCCCAACAAGTTACGAAGGGGATAAAGAAAAATTTATCGGCAATTATGGATCTCTTGATAAACCTAGAGCAGTAACTACTGGAATAATGACCCAGAGTACTGGTGCCTTTAATGATTCAATTGCTTCGTTAAAAATTGATATTCTATTACCGCCTAAATCAGAAGAAAGAACACAATTTTTCTTAGGAATAACTGAAAACAAAAATGATATAAAGGATATTCTTGAAAAATATAATTCGAATAATTCAATTGATGAAACCTTTGAAAATGTTGCTAAAAGATGGAGTGATATTTTAGGCACATTGAATATTGAAACACCCGATACTTCGTTAAATTATATGGTAAATACTTGGTCAAGATATCAGGCTATTTCCGGAAGATTATGGGGAAGGACGGCATATTATCAACAAAGCGGTGCATTTGGCTTTAGAGATCAATTACAAGATAGTTTGGTCTTTCTGCCTATCGATCCCGAACTCACTAAAAATCAGATTAAACTGCACGCTAGACATCAATTTGTTGGTGGGGAAGTTCTGCATTGGTGGCATCCAATATCTGAGACAGGGCTAAGAACAGAAATGACAGACGATTTATTGTGGCTTCCATTCGTGCTCAGCCATTATATAATAGAGACTAATAATTACGAAATTCTTAATGATGAAGAACCATTTTATGACGATCCCCAAGCTAATGCCTCGATTTATGAACATTGTAGATTAGCTATCGAAAAAGTTTTATCCAGATTTAGTGAACGTGGAATTCCCCTAATTGGCGCAGGAGACTGGAATGACGGGATGAGCGCTGTTGGTCTTGAAATGAAAGGCGAATCATTCTGGTTGGCTGAATTTTTATATTTAATACTTATTGATTTTGCCGAATTGAGTGACAAAATCGGAAAAGAAAATTACTCACTTCGATATTTAGAAAAAGCCGGTAAATTAAAAGAAGACTTTAATTTACATTCTTGGGATGGAGAGTGGTTTATTAGAGCAACAAAAGATTCAGGTGAAAAAATCGGTGGTTCGGAGTGCAATGAAGGACAGATATATTTAAATCCACAAACATGGTCTGTGATAAGTGGGATAGTTGACGAAGAAAAACAACGAATTGCTATGAACTCCGTAAAGGAAAAATTATTGAAGAAAAATGGTTGTTTGCTGCTTCAACCCGCATACCGATCGCCGGATAAATTTATCGGCTATCTCTCTCGTTATGCAGCTGGCAGAAGGGAAAATGGAGGCGTATATTCTCATGCTTCTACCTGGGCTATTTGGGCTTACGCAAAATTAGGTGAGGATAATCTGGCTAATGAAGTGGCTCAAAAAATGAATCCTATAAACGCAGGAAAAAATCCGGAAGAATACGTAGCAGAACCATTCGTATTACCCGGCAATATTGATGGTCCGGATTCCCCGAATTATGGTATGGGCGGTTGGACTTGGTACACCGGCTCTGCTGCCTGGTACCAGAAAATTGTAATTGATTGGATATTGGGAATTCGCGCTTCAAAAGATGGCTTAGTTATCGATCCGCATATACCCGTAGAGTGGGATTCATTCAAAATAAAACGAATATTCAAAGGTACTGAATTTAATATAACAGTTAATAATCCTAGTGGACTATCTTCCGGAAATGTTGAATTAATTGTTAACGGCAAAAAGCATTCCGGGAATATTTTGCATAATTTCTCCGAAGGAAAAGTAAATGTAATTGCAACATTAATGCAAAAACAATGATCAATTTAAACGGTACGTGGAAATATATTCTGGACTCCGGTTCCGAATTTTCAATTGAACAAGTTAAGGAAAAAGTAAGTCTTGGTGAATTCTCCGGTTCGATGAATATCCCTTCGAACTGGGCGATGGAAGGGTTGCTAAATTATTCGGGAACAGTTTGGTTTTTTAGAAATTTCGATAATTCTGAGACTCAAGGAAAGAAACGAATTATTTTTGGAGGAGTTGACTACTTTTCAGAAGTTTGGGTAAACTGGGACTACGTGGGTAGCCATGAAGGGTATTTCCAATCCTTTGATTTCTTATTGAAAGACTCAATTCTATCACATAAGAATAATTCATTAATTGTTCGAGTCAATTCCCCCAAAGAAGAAGCGGGAAAAGTTTGGCCGGACAAAAAACAATTAATTAAAGGAATTTTTAACCATCACGATTGCCGACCAGGAGGCTGGAGTTTAGCTGACGGACAAGACAAAAACACAGGCGGTATTTGGAATTACGTCCATTTAATTACTGAAAAAGAAATAATTATACGCGATCTTAAAGTCCAACCGGTCATAACCAATAATTTAGTCGAGATAAAAATTTTATTTGGATATAAGTCATTCTTAAAAAAACAAATAAATATTGAAACAAAAATTCAGATCAAATCAGGCAGCAATAAAGCTCAAACCACTAAAGTTTGTTTAGATTTTGAACCAATCGGAGGTCTGGTAACAGCTATAATAAATGTTGAAAACCCAGAGTTTTGGTATCCTTGGGAATTAGGTAAACCCGCTCTAACTAATATTAAAATTTCATCTAAATATTTTAGCCCTCTATCAACTACTCTCGGAATAAGAGAAGTAAAGCTCAGTAAGAAATCTGAATTTATAATTAACGGAAAAAGATTGTTTCTGCGCGGCACCAATAT
>JAHJTX010000091.1 GCA_018829545.1 Bacteroidota bacterium
GGCTACACTGAAAAGCCAACGCCAAAATTTATGCAACCGGTTCTTATCTTGTCTGAAAAAAACACCGGTTGCTGCAATTTATTTTATTGCACAAATGCGAAAACAGTTTACCCCGACTTGTCGGGGCTTTCGGCTTGAGGCATGGGTTAAGTTGCTATTTGTTGATTCTGTTCAATAAGTGTAGTTCTACAATAATCAATTTTGTTGCCTAACGATTCCAGCATTTTTAACTTTACTTCGTTCAATTGATTGCAGTGCTAAATAACTATCACCAAATTTTTTAAGATTTTCTAATTCAGTATCATATTGATCGAAGTGAACCTCTTCCTCTGAGACAAGACTCTCAAAAAGTTGCTTTGAAACTGAGTCTGCATTTGCTGAACATTCATTTGCCCATAAGTTATATTCTTTTGCACTTTCCTCTTCCATCTTCGCGGCTATTTTTAACATCTCCTCTACCTTATGGATTTTTTGTACTTCAGAAATTGTTTTCATTTCAACTTCACCTTTTAGAAATAATATCCTTTCTGCTAGTCTCTCGATATGTAACATTTCGGCTATAGCTGTTCTCCTAAAAAGATTCGCCAACAAATCATAGCCTTGATCATCACAATGAAAATGAAAATACATATATTGATGAACAGCAGACAGCTCATCTGCTACTGCCTTGTTTAGTAGTGCAATACTTTTGGGGTGCATAATTGGTTCTCCTTAAATAATATTAATGATTACTATAAATAGTATTTAGAATTATTTTATACTTACAACCTAACGGCGTGGCTTTTCACCCGTCCGCCAAGAACAAGGAAGCCGAGTAAAACATCCGTCAGCTGACGGACCGATGATTAAACAAACTGCACTTAACTTGCCTTCGCAAGTGCAGTTTGTAAGTTAATTAATTAGAACGAACACCTTGAACAAAATCTTAAACAAAAATAAAACGCCAAAAATTATAGAACCACCGAACTAAAAAGGCGGTCGGCGTTGAGCAGCGGGTTAGGCTGCCTCTGGTTGACTTTCTTTCAATTATTCAAGGGATCGAGTTGAATAGAGACAAGGTCAAAATAAGTCTTCCCTTCAACTAAATGCGAGAATCCCCCATCCAAACTCAGTAGAAGGGAATCATAATCCGCTTTTTCAACAATCATATCAATCATATAACTTCTCCAGTCGGAGTCTGTAACTTGAACAGTGCCTAATAAAACAGATGTGTCAACCGTAACAGTATACAATTCGGCACCACCAGCGAATCCGATGGCTTTCCCCCACCAAGCGATCCGATACTTGTGGCTTCCTTCCAGCAAAGGTATCGTCGTCGTGATCCGCTGAACCGGTCCCCATTCCGCTTCCAATTCAAGCGCCCACTTTCCACCAGTGGGAGGGGTGTCGCTAACAAATTGCCAGTGCGACAAATTATAAAGTTTCCATTGCGAAGAATCAGGTTGTTCATTTTGCTCAAATGATGAATAAAACAGTTTGCTTGAATCCGTAGGATTTGTTGGATTTGAACACGAGATGATGAATCCAACAACAAATATGAAACCAGAGCGAATATATTTAGACATCACATCCTCCAACTAATAAATTTATTATTTATTTGTGAAAATTGTACTGTTATTCATATTAGTCATTATTTTCTAAATGAAAAGCAGTCTAACAATTAGTTAACCTGAAGTACTCCCTTAACTTATCGGTATGTAAACACGAAATATTATCCGTCCAAGAATCCCAAATAAATTAGTTGAATTCCTCTAAAATATTGATTTATAATAATTTAATTCAATCTGCTTCACTCCATACGGATTGTAAACCCGATCACTTTTGTTCCCGTCTGCTAAGAATAGTTTTCTCGATAAACATCTATTAATAATAACCCCGAAACCGATTTCAGTTTTAGGAAGACAAGAAAAGAGAAAAATATTTAGCATCTAACAACCCCATTGATACTGTTAATTCAAATTAAGAGTTGTGTGATTCAAAGTCAATAAAAATTCTTTGTCTCCAGAACTTATCACGGCATAGTTCGGTCTTTAACGAACAAAACCGGGAGCGCCCAGCATTTTTTGATCACCTCTAAGATAATTCCCGAAGTTTGTGGAGCTTGCGTGTAGAATCTAACTTCGGGAATTTGTGTCGCACCTCCAAGTTCAGATTCCCGAAATTGAGTTATAAAGCCAAATCTAAAAATTTCGGGAATCATGGTGTATGATAATTCCCAAAGTTTGTGGAGCCTGCGTGTAGAATCTAACTTCGGGAATTTGTGTCTCGCTTCCAGATTCAGATTCCCGAAATTGACTTATAAAACCAAGTCTAAAAATTTCGGGAATCATGGCAAAAGATAATTCCAGA
>JAHJTX010000092.1 GCA_018829545.1 Bacteroidota bacterium
ATCAAATGACCATAGGAACAGATAAGTGATTATAAATAAACTGCCTAACCCGCTGCTACCGACCGCTCCGTAGTGGCGGCATTTTTCAGATTTTCGGGTTGGTTCTTTTTAGCAGGTTGCTTTTTGAAGTTCGTTGTATTAATTATTTGAATTTGTAATTTTATAAAGGCGGGTTTTCCGCTGCGCAAGTTTTGGGCTGAACCCGCTCAAAAAACAGCGGGCTGGGCTGGGTGAAAAGCCACGCCGTTATAGCGCTAAATAATAAACGAGGTTCTTATGATACGTAGAAATCAAAAAATAATATTTTTACTAATATTGTTGATTCTTTTCTTTAGTAATTATTCATGTTCTGACAATCATTCTTCTTCAATTCAACAAAATGAAGTTAAACTTATTTATTCAGCAGAAAATGGGAAAGATGTTTATATAAAAGGTGACCGTTTAGGCGAAAAGATTGTCGTTTATTTTAATGGAAAAGTTGAGAAATATATAATATATTATGAATCAGAAGATGTTTTATTAAAATCTTCTCAAATCAGCATTAGTGAAATTAAGGAATTGAATAATTTATTTATAGAATTCAACTTTAATTAATATCCTAACATTTTGCCAAGCACTAGTGAAATTCATTGGCCAACGAGTGGCTGTTTCATCAGTTTCGCCATATCAGAAGTAGAAGAAGCCAAAGAAGTTTATGTCATAGCTTTTGAAGAATCAAAATATTATCCAAGTGGATTCTATCAATTTCTGGATAAGCTTAAAGAAAAATTAAATTCATTTATTACTTAATAAAACCATATAATCCGCTGCTAAACGCCGCCCGCTCTGTTGTGCGGCATTTTTTGGGTTTTCGGGTTGGTTCTTTTTAGCAGGTTGCTTTTTGAAGTTCGTTGTATTAATTAACTGAATTTGTAATTTTATAAAGGCGGGTTTTCCGCTGCGCAAGTTATGGGCTGAACCCGCTCAAAAAACAGCGGGGCGGGCTGGGTGAAAAGCCACGCCGTTATGTTGCAAAAAAAATATAGTAAAATGAGTAAAAACATTGAACATATTCCAGATTATAAAAATTATGATATTTACGCATTAGTTGACTTACATAGAAGAATTGATCACAAAGTTAACAAGCACAAAATAAATCTCATTGAGGAACAGATTAGAATTAAATTAAATATTGACCCGCTAACTGATTTATCAAATCCAATTATTCAGAAAAAATTTGATAAAATGTTATTAAATGATAAACCTATTATAGGTCCAGAAAAACAAGAACTAGAAAGTTTAAATGTTCTAACTTTTGTTCAAATGGCTATGGTGCTGTTTATGTTTATAATTTTGATTGCATTCTTAAATGGGAAAGACAGTAATATTCTTACAGTTCTAGGAATTTTATTCGGTAGCATCATATTTCTTATTGAAATTTACAAAGGATTTGCCTTCGACGAAATATTTTCTCTGTTATTTGGGAAAACTCTTACAAAAAGGGATAATCCTATTGCGATTGGAATACAGCAAATTGCATATTTTTTGTTAATGGCTATAATAATAATTGGATTAATAAGTAATATATAAGATGCAACATAATCTCTATTAAAGGTAGAATGTCCCCACAAAACAACTAAGGGGCAGGCAAGTAAATAAAACAATGCATGTCATTATATCGTAAAATAAATATAAGTGAGTTATAAGAATGAAAAGACTAATATTCATATTTTATTATTCTCTGATTCTTGCGGCAGCCATATCATTCTCGGGATGCAAAGACAGTGTCGTTAATCCGCCGGACTTGAAGATGATTTCACCTTGGAGCATCACTTATGACAATGAATATTTATGGGTTAGTGACGATAGTTTATCTGCAATATTTAAAATAAATTCTGAGAATAAAGTTGTTTCAGCTTATCATTTACCCAACAAAAAAATAAGAGGAATAACTTCTGATGGCGCTTATTTATGGGTACTAACCAAAAAATTCGTGATAGCTGATAAATCTAAATTTTCAATTTACAGAGTCAACAAATCCAATGGCAGTATCTCGGATTCAATAATCATAAACTTATCTACTTCTATTGAAGCTAATCTTTTCGATGTATGTTATTATAATTCAAAACTATATGTGTCTTTCTATGGCGGTTGGGGAGCTTGTATTTTTGAAATAAATCCCATTTCAAGGGAATTAGAAAGAGAATTATGCTGTGCACATCCGTGCGGACTTGCAATAATAAATGAAGAACTGTGGTGTATTCGAATGAACAGAGAAGATGGCTGTGGAAATTATATGGTCAAATTATCTTTTACAACTGATCTCGTGGAAGAAAACATTGAAACAAAAAAATCTTTTGAATACTTCGTATCAGATTTTGTATACAAAGACAATCAATTGGTTTTAATCGATAGAGATTCAAACTTATTAAAAACAGTTCCATTTTGAATATGAGGCGAAAATGTATAGAATTATTATAGCGAGCCTTCTTTTAACCGCATTCGGATGTGATTTATTCACGGAATCGAATGAATCAAGCTATAAATACCCTTTGGGTGTTGGTTACGAATGGAATTATAGTCATTTATTAGCGGCACACAATTTTAGAACGCAAGATGAGAATCTTGACAGTTCCGATTATGTATTTACTCAAAGTTTCAAAACGCATGCTGAGATTGTTCGAAAAGAAATTATTTCTGATTCGATAAACACTTTTGTAATTCGCACGACGGATGACCTTGAGGTTTACATTTCATATCATGAGGATTACGTAAATAACCAGGAGGATGGTCTTTTTAAATACGCTTATCGACGCGGTGGAGGTGTTTCAGCAGTTACTCCAAAGAGAAGTAATATTACAACTCTTACGTTTAATGGAAAAAAATTTAACAGCACAAAAGAACTCGTTGATTATTATTCGGGAAATGTCCATCATGATGGTTTACTTCATTCAGATTCTCTGATAATTCTGAAAGATGCATTGCAAAGCATAAAATATCCATTGCGTGTAAACTCTGCTTGGGATTATTTGAAAGATCCCATTCCAGTGAAAATTTCGAAAAAATGTATAGGAACTGTTTCCTTATATGGTTACAATTGCTACAAAATTAAGTGGCTCTACGATTTTAATTCCGATGGGCAGTGGGACGATAATGTTGTTATGATTGACTACATAAGTAACAGAGGTTTATTGAAAAGAACAATGGACTTCAAGGATGCTGGTATAACAACCGAATACGGACCTGAAATTATTGGTTATATAGATTTTAGTGAAGAATACACAATTACTGATTTTAATAATTAGCTCATATTACGCAAAAATGGAGAGTATAAAATGAAGAAAAAAATAATCGTATTGCTGCTTGCTGGTTTATTTCTTTTATCGTGCCAAGATTCTTCTGTTGAACCGGAAAATCAATTTGTCCAAATCTTTTTTAAGTATGGCATCAAAAATGAATTAAACACTTTTGAAAATACTTATCAGAAAGATTTGTTTCTGGATGGTGTGATAAAAATAAAATTTTGGTTAACCGCAGATGAGCAGAACAAAATTTTGGAGAAAGCATATTCAGTAAATTATTTTTCAATGCCTGATACATTTAAGGTTAGCCCTTGGGATAGTATATATATTTATACAAGCCCTGATTCCAGTGAGCAAATATTACGTATAAAATATCAGGATAAGGAAAAAACAACTATTTGGACTTATCCATTGGTAGAAAATATGTCTCAATTCAAAGACCTATTAGAATTGCAGCAGTTTATAATCTCAATAATTGAATCAAAACCAGAATATAAAAAGCTTCCTGATCATCGTGGTGGCTATATGTAAAAGCGAATGAACCAATTTACGTCTTGATAGAATTTACTTTTTTAGACCAGAAAATTGGATATCTCTGTGGGGATTTTTATATGTAGAAGCAGATTGATGGCATAAAAATAAACTACATCAATAAATTATAAGTTATTTTGCAATTGAATGACCCATTACTTTTTGTGTCGGTTTTCCAAATTATTAACAACATCCATAATTGAGATATCTTTTTCGGTTAAAAGCACCAACAGATGAAATAGCAAATCGGAAACTTCATTTATCAATTCCACTTTATTATTATTTTTTGCTGCGATTACGGTTTCTATCGCTTCTTCCCCAACTTTCTGTATTATCCGGTTTTCGCCAGATTTAAACAGCGTGGTAGTGTATGAATTTTCAGGCAGCTTAATTTTTCTATCGCAGATCAATTCATTCAATTCAAGTAGGAAGTCCATTGATATTTTTCGCTCTTCGGCAAAGCACGAATAAGCGTCATGATGACAAGTATTACCTTCCGGCAGAGCTTTTATTAATAGCGTATCATTATCACAATCGCTCTTAATTTCTTTCACATAAAGGTAATGACCGGATGTTTCCCCTTTTGTCCACAACTTGCATTTAGCGCGGCTAAAAAAAGTAACTTTGCCGGATTCAATCGTTTTTTTATACGATTCTTGATTCATAAAGCCAAGCATTAAAACTTGTCCGGTTCGAATATCCGTAATAACCGCAGGCAACAATCCGTTTAGTTTGCTAAAATCC
>JAHJTX010000093.1 GCA_018829545.1 Bacteroidota bacterium
GATATATTTTAATGAATTTATCAAATTTGTAAAGCCTGCAGGCTGCTCGCACTACAAAGTTACGTACTTAAAAAATGATTCACGGCTATAGAAAAATGATTGTGAAACGATTCGCTTACAAATCAATTTGGGAAATGGGTCAATGAGCGAATTTGCAATTCGCTCTACAAAGTAAGTCTAGCAATCTGCAACAAACTTGGTTGGCAAGCACAGGTAAGGAAAGCTCCAACTTTTAAAATATTATTTAACAAAATTCGTGCGGTCGCAAAATAATATTTGCTATTCTAAGCTCAATACCTTAGATTCTCAGTCGAAAAATTAAAAATTCCTAAATAAGTGAGCCGTGTTAGATAAAATTGACATTCAGATATTAGAAATTCTGCAAAAGGAAGGCAGAACAAAAAGGAACGCAATTGCAGAAGTTGTGGGTTTGTCGCTTCCTTCGCTAAGTGAAAGAATGAAAAAATTGGAGGAAAGCGGAGTGATCGAAGGATACTACGCCAAAGTTAACCGAAAGCATTTTCACTATGATTTAATGGCAATTATTTCTGTGATGATGGATTCATCGAAGAATTACGAAAAACTTACTGCTAACATTTTGAAGACGAATGAGATACTGGAATGTTATTCGGTTTTAGGAGAAGGATCTCACATATTGAAAGCTCTCGTAAAGGATACAGCTTCATTAGAGCAGCTTCTCAGTAAAATTCAATCGTGGCCCGGAGTGACGAGAACCGTAACAAGTTTTGTATTATCAACAATCAAAGAAACAACCAACATAAAAATAAATTCGGAGGAATAATTATGGCAAAACCAAAAACAAAACCCAAAGGCGCTTCCGCTGTGGATAAGGTGCTGAATTACGTTAAATCAAACGGAATAAAATTCGTTGATTTCAAATTCATGGATTTTCCGGGACAATGGCAGCATTTTACAGTTCCGATTTCTCAATTAGACAAAAGCTCATTCGAAGACGGATTCGGATTCGACGGCTCATCGTTAAGAGGATGGAAGCCAATTAACGAAAGTGATATGATTCTGATCCCCGAAGCGGAAACAATGTTTCTTGATGAATTTATAGAGGCTCCGACTATCAGTTTAATCTGCGATATTTACGAGCCGGCTACAAAAGAAAAATACTCGAGATGCCCGCGTAACATAATTCAAAAAGCAGAAGCGTATTTGAAATCGACAGGTATTGCAGATACGGCTTACTTTGGACCGGAAGCCGAATTTTTTGTTTTCGATGACGTTCGATTCGATTCAACTCCCAACAGCGCATTCTATTTTGTGGATTCAGTTGAAGGACGCTGGAATACCGGAACTGATGAAGGTCCGAACCTCGGATATAAACCCCGCTATAAAGAAGGATATTTTCCTGTCCCTCCAACCGATTCGCTTAACGATTTAAGAAATGAAATGTGCACACATCTCATTAACGTTGGAATTGAAGTCGAAGCCCAGCATCACGAAGTTGCCAGCGGCGGGCAGTGCGAAATTGATTTAAAATTTCAGCCAATGTTAAAATCTGCCGATCAGCTTTTAATGTTCAAATACATAGTTAAGAATACGGCAAGAGTGAACAACAAAACTGTAACTTATATGCCCAAACCAATTAAGGGTGATAACGGCAGCGGGATGCATGTTCACAGCAGTTTGTGGAAAAACGGAAAGCCATTATTTGCAGGCGGCGGATACGCAGGACTAAGCGAAACGGCTCTTTATTATATCGGCGGACTTTTAAAACATGCGCCGGCTTTGCTCGCATTTACAAATCCCACAACTAATTCATACAAGAGATTGGTGCCCGGATTTGAAGCGCCGGTGAACTTAGCTTACTCACAGAGAAATAGAAGCGCAGCTATCCGAATTCCGATGTATTCAAACAGTCCCAAAGCAAAACGCGTGGAATTTAGGTGCCCCGATGCAGCGGCAAATCCTTATCTAGCTTTCTCCGCAATTTTATTAGCCGGCTTGGACGGAATACTAAACAGAATCGATCCGGGCGAAGCGCTTGACAAGGACATTTACGATATGCCGCCGGAAGAATTGCAGTTTGTGCCATCAACACCGGGGTCATTAGATGAAGCTTTAAAAGCGTTAGCTGCCGATCACGAATTTTTGTTAAAAGGCGACGTATTCACAGAAGACGTAATTAACGCGTGGATAAATTACAAATACAATCACGAAATTAAACCGATGGCTCAGCAGCCTCATCCATACGAATTTGCGCTTTACTATGATGTATAATAAATTAGATTAGTAAGTTAAATTACTCAAAGAGGCGTGGAAATAATCCGCATTTCTTATTTTAATCTTTAGTGAGTCTATTGCAAAAATGTTTTTAATTCAATTTTGAGAAAGAATTGAAAACCGTTGAAACGGTTCGCCAATTCTATAAGTTGTTATTAACCCACGACTTAAGTCGTGAGTTAATTTTGACTCAGTTGTGATCCTTTTAACCGTTTTAACGGTTTATTTGCTTTTTGGAGTAGACTCATTAGTATAAACCCCAGAGCAAGCTCTAGATTCATATTCCGCAGCCAAACAAAAACTCGGAGTAAAAATTAGGATTACACGATAATTGAAGAAATAATTTGCTTCCGGAATATTTTTGTAATATATTCGCCCAAAATATTTATAATTAATTGTTCTTGCAAAATTGATCTTATCAAGAAAGGCAGAGGGACAGGCCCTGTGAAGCCTTAGCAACCATTTCGGGTGATACCGGAGAAGGTGCTAAATCCTACCCACGGGGGAAGATAAGTTGAAGCTAATATAAATTTTAATAAAGCCTCTTCTGGATCTCATCCGGGAGAGGCTTTTTTTTTATTCTTTAATTGAAAGGAAACACTATGAAATCATCACAAAACTACAAGTTCGAAACTTTGCAGCTGCATGCCGGGCACGTTCCCGATAAATCAACTAATTCCAGAGCTGTTCCAATATATCAAACATCCTCGTATGTATTTGACAATGCCGATCACGCGGCAGAATTATTTGACTTAAAAAAGTTCGGAAATATTTATACGCGCATAATGAATCCCACAACCGATGTATTTGAAAAACGGATGGCGGCTCTTGAAGGAGGCGTAGGGGCGCTAGCGGTGGCATCCGGACAGGCAGCACAATTCATTGCGCTAAGCATAGTTGCTCTAGCCGGTGAAAATATCATTTCAACAAGCGCTCTATACGGCGGAACTTACAACCAATTCAAAGTTACATTTCCCCGCTTGGGTATTGACGTGAAATTTGCCAAGAGTGATTCCGTTGAAGAAATAGAAAAACTGATCGACAGCAAAACCCGCGCGATATACATCGAAAGTATGAGCAACCCGCAATTGTTGATTCCCGATTTCGAATCGCTTGCACAATTGGCTCACAGTAAAAACATACCACTAGTTGTTGATAATACATTCGGGGCAGGAGGATATATAGTTGCACCGATTAAATACGGAGCCGATATAGTTACCGCATCTGCAACAAAATGGATAGGCGGGCATGGCACATCGATTGGCGGAGTAATAATTGACAGCGGAAACTTTAATTGGGCAAACGGAAACTTCCCGCTATTCACTGAACCGAGTCCAGGTTATCACGGGATAAAATTTTGGGAACAGTTTGGTGGAAGCAGTCCATTTGGTAATATCGCTTTTATTTTGAGAGCCCGCGTTGAGGGGTTGCGGGATATTGGTCCGGCTATTAGTCCTTTCAATTCATTTTTGTTTATACAAGGATTGGAAACATTAGCATTGAGAATAGACAGACATTGCGCCAACGCATTAGAGTTAGCCCGCTGGTTGAAAGATCATTCCAAAGTTGAATGGGTTTGGCATCCAGGTTTGGAAGATCATCCATCTCACGATTCAGCTAAAAAATATTTTCGAAGTGGTTTGTTCGGATCGATGCTGTCATTTGGGATTAAAGGAGGTAAAGTGGCGGGCAAGAAATTCGTTGATAGTGTAGAACTCGCGAGCCTGCTTGCAAATGTTGGAGACGCAAAAACATTGGTAATTCACCCTGCATCAACGACTCATCAGCAATTGACTGACGAAGAGCAGATTACCTCGGGTGTTACGCAGGATCAAATACGCGTGTCGGTTGGGATTGAACACATCGATGATATAAAAGAGGATTTCGAACAAGCGTTAAGCAAAGTTGGTTGAGCGGAGATTATTTGAAATGAAGAGCACAGTTAAGCAAATACAATTGTTCGCTGGAAATGAAGCCTTTCGCCTCGATTGTGGGAAAGAATTGTATGATGTGAATGTTGCTTTTACAACCTATGGCGCATTAAATAAAAGCAAAGATAATGTTGTGCTGATCTGCCATGCGCTGACCGGCGACTCGAATGCGGCAGGGGAACTCGAAATAAATAACGAGTTGATTGAAAACATTCCCTTGTATTCAGCGATGAAAAAAAATCAGCCCGGCTGGTGGGATAAGATGATCGGTTCCGGAAAGACAATAGACACTGAAAAATATTTTGTGATTTCTTCAAATGTACTGGGAAGCTGCTACGGCACAACTGGTCCTTCCAGCATTAACCCGCGCACAGGGAAAAAGTACCTCATGGATTTCCCGCAAGTTACGGTTCGCGATATGGTGAGGCTTCAAAAATCATTGCTCAATCATATCGGGGTGAAGAGTATTAAGAGTATCATCGGTGGTTCACTTGGCGGAATGCAGGCGCTTGAGTGGGCGATTATGTTCCCTGAGATGGTGGAGTCTATTATTCCAATCGCCACGTCTGCACGGCATTCCCCTTGGGCAATATCATTCAATCACATTGGCAGAAATGCGATTATAAACGACCCGGTTTGGAATAACGGTAATTATTTGAGAGAAGTCCCCGGACTCGGAATAGCCAGGCAGCTTGGAATGGTATCGTATAGAACTGGTAAATCATTTTCTAATAAATTTATGCGTGAGAGGCTTTTACCAGAGAATTACTTCGATGAATCAAATCAATTCCAGGTTGCAAGTTATCTCGATTATCAGGGACGTAAATTAATAAACCGCTTTGATGCAAACTCGTACTTAATAATCAGCCGTGCCTTAGATCTTCACGATGTAACTTACGGCAGGGGGGAACTTGATGAAGTGCTGAATTCCATCGCTGCAAAGACGCTTTGCTTAGGAATTGATACGGATATTTTGTATCCAACACATGAACAAAAAGAAATAGTAAAGCATATACCGAATAGTGTGTATGCTGAAATAAACTCACTACACGGGCATGATGGATTTTTGATAGAGCTCGATCAACTTGAAAAAATAATCAAACCATTTCTCGACTCGATTGAATAGACGACAGGAAAATATAAAATGATAGTAATGAAATTCGGAGGCACATCTGTAAAGGATGCGGATGCATTCAGAAATGTAACCGAAATAATTAAAAGCAGGCTACAAAAAAATCCTTTAATAGTCGTATCGGCGCTGGCAGGCATAACAAACTTGCTGGTGGAATTGTTTAAAGCGGCTGCTGATCAAAACACGGAGTTAATAAATTCATCTATTCTCGAAATCAAACAACGTCATTATAAATTGATAGATGAACTCTTCGGCGACGGAAAGCAAACGGAGTTGCTGAATCTAATTGATTCTGAAGTTGATAAATTGACAACGCTTATCAATGCGGCAAAAACTATCAAAGTTCGCGGCGGGGCAATTTCTCATGCAGTGATGTCCGTTGGCGAAATATTATCATCAAATATTCTTAATGAATATTTAATTTCTCACAGAATTAAAAGCGGTTATCTCGATTCCCGATCGGTGATGGTAATAGAAAATAATGGTTATGAACCAGTGCCGAATACGGAATCGATAAAAGTAAAAGCTGAGAAAATTATTCTGCCTCTTATGAAAAACAATCAGTGTGTGGTATGCGCCGGATTTATTGGACTTACCGAGGAGGAGGAACCGGCAACTTTGGGAAGAAACGGTTCCGATTACACGGCGTCGTTATTGTGCTCTGCGCTGAATGGAGATGAGTTGGAAATCTGGTCCGATGTTGATGGAATATTGACTGCAGATCCGTCAATAATTCCAACAGCGCGACCGTTGAAAGTTATGTCGTTCAATGAAGCGTGTGAACTTGCATATTTCGGCGCAAGAGTGCTTCACCCCGCTACTATTCAACCGGTACTTGAGAAAAACATCCCAGTTAAAGTCTTGAATACCAAGACTCCCGCTAGCGAAGGAACGCTAATTATAAAGGAAATCAATAATTATGAATCAGCAGAAGTTGTAAAATCCATTGCATACAAAGAGGGGATTACATTACTGAATATGGAATCGTCAAAACTTCTTTTGTCCCCCAAAATTACAGAGGATGTACTTTCCATTTTATCTTATCATGGTAAGCGGGTTTATGCAATTTCTAAGTCCGCCACAAAATTATCCGTCACAATTGAGAATCATTCGGATGATTTGGTGACTCTGCTAAAAGAGATATCCGCTTTCGGTGAAGTTGCTGCCGAGAAGAATAAAGTGATAGTAAGCGTTGTTGGAGAAAAGATGCGGGGTCATTCATCAATCCATTGGAGAATATTGCAGACGCTTGACGAGGCAAATATAAATGTGTCCCTCGTCTCACAATTTTCATCTCAGATAAGCCTCATGTTCATAATCGATGAAGTGGATATCGAAAGAACCGTGAAACTGCTACATGAAAAATTTATCTAATGATAATTCGCCAAGAAATTGTAATAATGAGATGCTGCTGAAATGAGAGCAAAAAGAAAAATGAAGCCTCATATAATCAAAAAATAGTTGTTCATCTAAACCACTCGGAAATAGGAGTCAGTAAAAAATCTTCAATTTCTATTCCGCCCTCACCTACGAGCAATTTCTTATAAGGATTGTATTTGCGGTTAAATGAATCAAAGCCACGTAAAGAATCCCTCGCCTTTCCGCTCTTAACTTCAATTGCAATATTTTTAGATCCAATTTGAAGAATATAATCAACTTCCTTAGCGCCTTCACGCCAATACATTAACGAATATTTTGTTCCATAAGATTCATTAAATAAGTACGCGCCAATTGCAGATTCCACAAGTCTGCCCCAATAATCTTTACTAAGTAGAGATTGATCGAAAGTAAGTTCGGATTGCGCTGTTATGAGTGCGTTATTAAGCGCTAAAAATTTTGGACTTGAAGCACGTCTTCTTACTTGAGAACCGGAATACTTCTCAAGACCTGTTAGCATTCCCGCACCCGATAGCAATTTTAAATAATGGGCAAGTGTAGTTGTGTTGCCCGCATCTTGAAGCTGACCAACAAGTTTTTGATAAGAAACAATTTGACCCGAATAATTAATACCAAGTCGGAAAAGCTGACGAAGCAGCGCAGGTTTATCAATCCTCGTCAGTAGCAGTATATCTCTTGAAACAGAAGTTTCTACCAATGAATCTTGAATATATCGAGACCATCTCTCTTCATCAGTAATAAGTTCAGAAGCTCCGGGGTATCCGCCAAAATAAATATATTGATTTAAATTCCACCCAAAGGCATCGCGCATTTCAGAGAAATTCCAATGAGAAAGCGGAATAAGCTCGAATCTGCCTGCGAGACTCTCCGTTAAACCCCTCTGAATAAGCAATGGGGAGCTTCCAAGAATTATTGCTTTTAAATTCAATCCTGAAGCGGTATCCTCGTCCCATAACTTCTTAATTACTTCCTGCCAGCCATTTATCTTTTGAATTTCATCTAAAATAATTATTGCGCCTTCAGAATTCTTCTTAGCTGCAACGCGGGCTGTTTCCCACTGCTGTTCAATCCATGATGTATCAAGCAGAATCGGTGAGTCTGCAGAGGCAAAATGTGCTTTAATTTCTATTTCCGAAGCTAATTGTCTGACCAGCGTAGTTTTACCGCACTGCCGCGGACCGCCGATGACCTGAATGAATTTCCTTTTCTCATTCACTCTTGAATAGAGCGTATTGAAGTGCTTTCTTTTAAACATATTTAAATAACTCAAAGTTATGAGATGATTTACTCAACAGACTGGGTAAAATTACTCAATAGAAAAATTATGTGCAAAAGAAAAATTAATGCGGCTTAGAAAAGATGGACTGTACTCAACCGCTCCTTTCTCGCCCATTCAATCAAAAACAAATTTACGCCTCTATGTCTTTAGGTCTATTTTAATTTCGGTTTTTTATTCCCTCTCACCAACTCTCTTTCCGCCATTCTCCATGCGCATTGAGATAATTCTATTTCTCCCTTTTTCTTATAATTCCTGCCATAATAATTAAATCAATAGCAGCTATAGTAAATTCATTTTTTGAGCGAGAAAAGACGTATTTAAGAATACAATTGTGATAAAAAGTAAAATTTGTTTATTCATAAAAATAACCTTTTTAGTGGCTTAGTTCTGGTTTTCTTGTTTTTTATGGCAAAAAACAAAATTCAAATAAATTCCAAATAGCAAATAAGAGTCCACTCCGAAAAACCCCAAACGGGTTAAAACCCGTTTGGGAAAGTTTGTTTTTAGCTTGTTATCCCCACGTTAAAACGTGGGGTTAATAACAATATGACTTTTCAGAGTGGACTCAATATTTCTTTTTCCGATTCGGGGAGTGGTTTAGATATAAGCTGTTTTAATAATTCATTCATTCTATTTGAAATTCTTTTTTAATAAACCTTGTAAACCACTTAATCTTACGGGAAGAATATATCTTATCAAGTTCTGCAATTTTTTCCTTGTTAAGATATTCCATTAAAATCTGTTCATCAATTCGAAGGTCTTCAAAAAGGTAGCCGGCATAAGATGAAGGTGATGTTGGCTTAAATCTTTTATCTAAATATATTTTATCCGCTAATGCTTTTAACGGATTCGCGGCAAGATAACTTCCGGTTTCGGTTTTCTGCAATTCCGCCCCGAATGAAAATCGATTTTTATTTATTTGTTTGTACGAATATCTTCCTACCGGAGTGTCAAAAGTGCGCGATCTTCCCGTTGTTATTGATGTTATTGTCGAAACACTTTCGGGAATTAAACCGGAATTTGAAAGGAGATAATCAAGACTTATGATAGACGGACCGTAAATTAAATTAGCTAATAATTCCCGATTAAATTGATTCCGCCGCCAAAACTCGCCGAATACGTATAGCCCTTTTCTTATGCGGATAATATCTCCGCGCTTCAGAAGATTACTGATAACATCCCGGGGTTTACTGTAATCTCTTAGAATATCAAGAACCTGCGAGTGGTTGAATATTTCTTGGTTTATCTTTTCTCGTATATTTTGAATAACTCTCATATTTTGCAGCCTTTGTCCATCTTATATGGACATTCTCTGCAAAATTAGTTACTGCTGAAGTAATAAGCAATAGTAATAAAAAGGTAACTAGTTAGAAAATAGCTTAAGTGACTTAGTTCTTTCTTTTGCCACCAAGTCACAAATACACAAAGAAACAGCGAAGCCCGGTATTTGAACCGGACTTCCTTTTAAGCCAACCCCCTCTTTTTCTAATTCATCCAACAAGAAACAAAGTTACACACTAAAGCTTTTATACTATTTTAAAAGTAACAACTTTTTAACTTGTCTAAATGATTTATTCCCCTCAAGTGATTCGGCTTCCAAAACGTAGAAATAAACGCCGGAGGATAAATTTCCCGCATCCCATTTGGTTTCGTACTGCCCGGGATGTTTTGGCTCATTCACTAAAACAGCTACTTCTTGGCCGAGGAGATTAACAATTTTTAGTTTCACTTCACTTTCTGTTGGAAGCGAATAAATGATTGTTGTTGATGGGTTAAAAGGGTTGGGGTAGTTTTGGGAAAGAGAGAAGCTATTTGCCTGTGACAATTCCACAGGATTTTCTATTCCAATAATAAGCTGAGGATAAGGTAGACCCGCACCGCCGTTATATAGAGCAAGCGCCTCAAAATCGTTTAATGCTCTATTCCAAATTCCAGCCTCATCTAACCCTACAACGACATATAAAACTAACTATAATTGTGTAATAAAAAATAATTTGCTATATTTCTGGCAACAAAAAAAAGGAGATAAACTATGCTGCCAGAATGTAGAAACAATGATGCAACCTTTTCGATTCCTAAGTTCA
>JAHJTX010000094.1 GCA_018829545.1 Bacteroidota bacterium
ATTTGCGTTTTGCAGTCAGGGTTATTGGAGTTAAAGGAGCCTTGCTTTGTACGGAGTAAACTCTTTATAACTCGCATGCCTGTTCTGTATCTATAAATATTTGTTTTTCAACATATTTCCCTCCTTGTTCTGTTTTGGTCAAATAATTTTTTATGATTATCGTATTCTATACCTAAATTCATTTTTCGAAGTAGCACAAGCCAATAGAAGCCTATCAAATAACGCTTCACCGAAATAGCGTCTATTGAACTTATAGCAGAATTCATTTAGATAACTTTGTAAGAATTCCGGCTTTGTATAATGACAAATATCCAATAGCATTCGTTTTGCATTACTTATTTCAATATGTACTCGAGGTAAAACTTCGCCTGATCAATGTCAACTACTTTTCCTTTCAACGACAATTATTTTTCCCTTCAAATATAATTATTTTGGGTATATTATCCGAGAATCATTAATAAAAACTAGATTCGACATTTCGTGTTAATTCGTGAAATTAGTGGCAGATTCTTTTTCCACGAATTTTCACTGATTATAAGAATATATCTGCACCTAAAACAAAACTTCTTATAGGAGCAAGATTTCCGATCATCTCAATATAATTATAGTTCAGAGCGTTCTTTATATTAAAGTTAATTCGTCCCGGAAAATTGAACGCAAATAGATTTAGTCCCGCCCTAAAATCGAGGACAAAAATATCCACGCGTTCATCGCCGTTTTTAACTATTCCCAAACTCACAAGTTCATAATCAATTTCCTTAACGCGGCTGAGGTAACGAATGTCACAACCAAACTCCACCGGAGATAAATCATAGTTTGCTACAAAGTTCAGCTGATGATTCGATCTATAACGCAGCTCCCTATTAAGATTAAGATCCTTCGGGTTCAGATAAGTATAACCGCTCGTAATATTCAATTTGTCATCCAATAGCGCAAGCATCAAAGTCCAATCAAAGCCTTGTATGCGCGCTCTTGTAACGTTTTCAAAAATTACTTTACTATCGGCGGGATCAATTTTCGGTTCAATCATATCATAATATTCATTTTGAAAAACGGCGGCGTCCATAACAAAACTTGGACCGAATGAATGATTGAATCCAATTTCAAATGAGTAACAAGTTTCGGATTTGATATTCGGATTCGGTTTGACCATTACTCCGCTTGTTGTCGTTGAAGTATATGCTTCTGCGAGAGTAGGAGAGCGGAAGCCCTTTCCAGCCGAAGCGCGCAAAATACTGGCGCTGCTTAATTGATAATTAATGCCAACCTTGGGAGAAATCGAATTTTCAACTGAAAGTGAATCAATGTCGAAGTAATCATAGCGGATGCCGCCGGTTAATCTTAATAACGGCGTGAAAACATATTCCATCTGTGAGAAAACTGCGAACCCGTTTGAGGTATGATTTCCGAAAATATTTGAAGATACAATTCCTGTTTGCACTTCGACTCCCGATGCAAGAATAATTTCATCGCTTATTTTGTAATTCATCAACGCTTCTGATCTGAATAATTTGCTGTTTGATTTATTGGCGCTTTCGGATTCGTCTTCCCAATTTGTTGTGTACAAACTTGGCTTAAAGCTGAGCGAAACATTTTTCGAAAACAAATAATTATATGCGCCTCCGAAAATAAATCTTGTTGAAGGGATTTCTTCACCCTGATCGGCATCGGGCGGAACCAAAACATTGGCGATATCCTTCCAGTAATTGAACGTACCTTTTGTGCGGGTGAATCCGGTGACAAATATCGAAGCGGAATTGGATTCGTTAAATGCGTAATCAGTTTTCAAATAAGCAGAGTAGCGGTTCTCCCAATCGTTTTGTCTGTAACCCATATCATTGAATTTTGTTACAGTAGCGGAAACACCCAATCCTTCATAATTTCCACTGTGCGAAAGAGTTGTGTTGTAAAATGTTCGCGAACTTTTGGACCAATCCCATTCTTCGTACGAAGGACTTGAATAAATCCCGGCCTCCGAATGAAGCAGGGTGACCGAACTAGAAGAATTTTTCTTTGAAATTAAATTTATCACTCCTCCTAATGCAGTTGAGCCGTACAGTGAACTCGCCGCGCCTTTAATAACTTCCACCCTGTCGATATCCATTAAAGGAACAAGATTCCAGATAATTTCTCCGGAGTCACCAGAGTAAAGCGGAATGCCGTCAAACGCAACGAGTATGCGCGTTCCCGCGCCCCGGCTGTATCCTGATGATCCCCGTATACTAATTTGATCGAGAGTCATACTCACACCCGGAACGTTCCGCAGCACTTCATCCAATTGTTGAAATCCTTTTTTCGAAATATTGTCCGCGTCAACAATCTGCACGCTTACAGGAAGTGTTTTAATTTCCTGCTGATATTTCCCCGCAGTTACAACAACTTGATCATAAAGATAAATGGTTGGCTCAAGTGAAATGTTTAATTCGGAAATATTTTTGTCTTTTATAACGATTGGAACAATGGATCTTTTGTATCCGAGCATCGATACAATCAATTCATGCTGTCCTTTCACTAAACCTTTTAAAACAAAATTTCCTTTTTCATCGCTCGATGTTCCGATCAATGTTCCTTTTACGAGTACATTGGCGCCAAGCTGCGGGAGATTTTTTGTGTCAGTTATTTTGCCGCTGACTGAATACTTTTGGGCAGAAATGATTGATGAAAAAATTAGTATAGCAAAGAGAGATTTATTTAAAATGTTCATGGCGGGCATTCTCTTAAAATGTTGGTATTAACCACCCGGAGGCTGCACGGGCGGATTATCAAAATCGCAAACGATGTTAACGCTGTCTACCATAGCGCTTTCCGGGACAATTACTTTTGCGGGCATGTTTGGATCGGCTGCGTCTGAATATAGACCAATTATTTCCCATGCATCGCGCGTTAGTGAAAGTATTATTGATTTAGACTGCGCCACAGCAAGATAGGAATACTCTCCGGCTTTAACATCGTTGATCAGAGCATTACCATCGGTTGTGAAAAAATATTCCGTGCTGCCTGCGGGAATTGCATTGCCGACAAATTTGAGATTAAGTATGTTAAAATCCCCTGCGGAATTCAGAGGGTCTTTAAATAACACAATATGAGTTTGAGTGAACTCAACAGGCCAATTTCCCTTAAAAGTTATTCTGCCTCTAAATCCGGTTGCTGTGCTTTCTTCCACAGGAGCCAGTCCGCCGTCGCAGCTTACAAGTAGCAGAAATAGGATAAACAATATGCGGTATCTTAAAAACATGAGCGCAAGATAAGAAGGAAGTTAGATAGACACAAGACGAAGATTAAAGATACACGAGAGAATTTAAAAGAGTAAAAGAATCATACAGTTAAACTGTGAAATGATTGACCAATGCGAAGATTGATCCTTGAATTTCAATGCGTTTTCGGTAGCTGGTGGGTTAATTCTTTTGAAATATTTTTGATGCTTTTTATAGAATTTTTATTATCATCACCATCTAAGGAAATAGAGTGTGGCATTTGTCACCTTATGTTATTTTGTTGTAAACTAGTATAAAACGCTATTTACTTATTTTTTATCTTTTCAGTATAATCAGGAAAGTATTTTTACTTGTCCGCCTCTGGTGTGCCTTAGCCCCTTAATCCATTGTTTTTATTCGTTCTATATTTGAATCTGAATCGCTGAGAATGACGATATGATTGGACTTGTAAGAGGATTCCTCTACGCGGGAATTCCAAGCGCAATAGCAAGTTTGTGGAAGGTTGACGACCTGGCGACTTACAAATTGATGACAGATTTTTATCGATATCTTAGTCAAAATAAAGGGAAGGCTGAATCGCTCCTCCGCTTTCAGCCATCCGTTCTATTGGTCGGCGTTCAATCTTAATGGATTTGGGAAGTAGGAAGAAAAAAGTATAATTGGCTTTATTTACGGGCTGAATTGAATCGAACCAATTTTTCCCAATTAATAACTCCATCATCACAGAATTCTGAGGAGAATTCTTGAGTAAATAGATTTAGAATTCTAGAATATGATTTTAAAAATTCCCCATTCCATATTTTTGCTTTGTGTCCTAATGGTTCAATAATTTCAACGAAAAGTTTATCGTTACCAGAAATAAAATACCAAAATTGTTGCCCGCAATATTTAAAGTAATCACCTTTATCTGGCTTGTTATCAATTCCATAGCAACAACCATTTACTGCCTGGAATGTTTTAATAGCACTACTACTAGTTCGTAAAATTCTTTTTGCGCGATTAAAATCCTCACGCATTTTTGCAACTTGCCTACTATTGCCCCAGTTGGGTCCCGATTTAATCGAAAGAATGTTTCGAGTTCCAGCTACATCAAATTCAAGATCAATGCCTTCAGCTGTAGATTTCCAGCCTCCATAGATGTTACTGCAAATGAAAATTGCAAGACCTTCAAGGAAATCACCGAATAAAGTTTCCTCCTGCGAGGATAGATGGGCATCAAGAAATGTTTTCACTAAATCTTGTGATGTTAATATATTCTTTGCTCTAAATAAATATGGGTTTTTTCTTTTCAGAATCTTTTTCAACTGAAGTTTCTCTAAACTAGAAAACCTCTTGTTATGGAATTCACCGATATTTTTTTCAACATAAAATGTAATTTCATCTCTTTTTAACGCCCTCATACTTTACCTTTTTGTCAAATAATAATAATTGTTTTGATTCCATTTTTTCGAGAACCATCTCATAATACTCAGGCATAATTTCAATCCCGATTGAATTTCTGCCCATCTTTTTGGCAACAACATTTGTTGTGCCAGAGCCCATAAAGGGGTCAAGAATAGTATCGCCTTCTTTTGTAAACAGTTTTATAAACCATTCCGGTAATGCATCTGGAAAAGCGGCACTATGATTCTTATTGTTACATTCCGTTGCTAAATGAACCACATTTGTAGGATATACCATTTCCCTGTTAACCCAATTTGATATGTTTTTGCCAAACCCGCTTCCTACTTTTGAATTATCCCTAATTTTATCTTTATCACTAAGATTTTTCAAACGAGAATCAGCCCAATTACCAACTGGCACCATTACCTCGTTCTGAAACATATTAAATTCTTTGGATTTGTTAAACTGAAGAATTCTCTCCCATGAGTCCCTAAATCTATTTGGCCATTTACCCGGGTACGAATTCCTTTTATGCCAGATATATTCTTCAGTCCAGAGCCATCCCTGCTTTCGTAATTCAAGTATTAATTCAAGTACGTATGTATGTCGCTCTCCATTAACTACTCTTTCTTTAATGTTCAGAACGAATGTTCCGGTTGGTTTAAGAACTCTAAATAATTCTTCTGAAATAAGCAAAAACCATTGTACATATCTATCTGGATGGATCCCACCATAAGTGTTTTTCCTCCTATCTGCATAGGGGGGTGAAGTGAAAATCAAATCGATGGAATCAGTAGTGATTTCTTGCAGCACTTCCCTGCTGTCGCCTAATAATATTTCGTGTTTGCTCTTAATCATAAATAAAATTTATTCAGTTTGGTTTTTGTAAAATTACAAATTCTTACTCATAGTTTGGAAACGATTTGTGAGAATTACAAAATTTTTTATCATAATCGCTATTCTCTATCTGAAATTCATTGTACGCTTAAACCTACTCAGTAAAATCAACTTTAAGTTTTGTGAGTCATTTAATAATCCAATTTCTCCTTGCTTAACATAACTAATCGGGATAATTTTGGGTGTGCATAATCTTAAAAATGTTTTCAAACTTTAGGTGTTAAATGAGACTTAGTCAAATCGCAAGATCAATCAAAGCTTCTCCAACTCTTGCGCTTAACGAAAAAGCCGCTATTTTAAGAGAAAAAAGAGAACCGGTAATTCATTTAGGCGGAGGCGAGCCAAAAAGCCGCGCGCCCATGGACGCAATTTTATCATCAGTAAACATGTTAAATTCTGGGGAAATCCGTTACGCTCCCGCAGATGGAACTCCCGATTTGAAAAAGGCGATAATCCGCTACACAGAAGAATATTATCACAGAAAAGTATCGCCGTTAAACATTATTGCTTCATCCGGAGCAAAGCAAGCAATTATGGTTGCGCTTCAAGCTATTTTAAATCCGCAAGAAGAAGTTGTTTTCCCCGCGCCGTACTGGGTAAGCTATCCTGATATGGCAAAATTAGTTGGCGCTATTCCGGTTCCGGCTCTGCCCGAAGATGGAAGTTTTTACCCAACACTCAAAGATATTGAGCAAAGAGTCGGCTCATACACAAGAGCAATAATTATTAATAGTCCGAACAATCCAACCGGAGCGATGTATTCGGAAAAGTTCATTGCCGAGATTGTTGAATTCTGTGAGAAGAGGGACATTTATTTAATTATGGATGATATTTATCATCGTTTGGTTTTTGATGGAAGAAAACCAATCAGCGCTTTCGACTACACAAAAGAATCTGTGGAAAATTCTAAAATTATTGTGATCAACGGAGTATCAAAACAATATGCAATGACAGGATTTAGAATCGGCTGGGCAGTCGGCAATAAAAAAGTAATTGAAGCTATGTCGAATATTCAAGGTCATCAAACATCAGGACCTTCAGTGTTGCTGCAGAAAGCCGCCGTTGGCGCAATTAACGGAATTCAATCCGGTGTAGAAAGTTTAAGAGTTACATTAGAAAACAATCGAAATATCATGCTCTCTCTCCTGCGCTCCTTCAATGGAGTTGAGGTTAATTCCCCCGACGGAACATTTTATTGTTTTGCGGATTTCAGCGCGTATGAAAAAGATTCGAACGAGCTTTCAAAATTATTGATAGACAAAGTTATGGTGCTTACTGTGCCCGGAAAGGAATTCGGTCTTGACGGTTACTTGAGGTTGAGCTATTGCGGAGCGATAAAGGAAATCACGGAAGGCATCGAAAGAATGAAGTGGGCGTTAGATACAAACTCACCTAACGAACTTTTCATTGGCGACAGAAAACTAGTGAGGGATTGGTCATGAGTAAATACTTGGAATTCAAAACCCCTGCAAGACAAGAAGCAATGGAACTTGCTTCCGATTTTAGACTTAAGAATCAAGGGATTACATTTCTTGATAGAGTTTACTGGAATTTGTCCGATGAAGCTCTTTACGAAGAAGCCATTTTCAGGAATGAAGGCAAAGTTTCAAAACAAGGTCCTTTGGTTGTAAATACCGGCAAGCACACTGCAAGAGCGGCTGCGGATAAATTTGTGGTAATGGAAGAATCCACGAAGGATGATATTTGGTGGGGCGTTTACAACCGTCCTTATGCGCACGAAAAGTGGAGTCAACTAATGAGCCGCTTCCAAGCTTGGGCGCAAGGGGAAGAACTGTTCGTTCAGGATTGTTACGCAGGCGCCGACCCCGATTACAAAATGCCCGTTAGAATAATTACCGAAAAAGCTTGGCACAGTTTGTTTGCAAGGAATATGTTCATCACAACCGAGAACAAAGATGAACTTAAAAATTTTGTGCCTGATTTTACCGTCATCTCCGTTCCGGGATTCAAAGTTGATCCGATTACAGATGGAACAAGAACCGAAACAGGAATCATCCTGAATTTTCAGCAAAGGACGGCAATCATTGCAAACTCACTTTATGGCGGTGAAATAAAAAAATCTGTGTTCACGGTTCTTAATTTTCTACTTACTTATCAAGACGTGCTTCCAATGCACTGTTCCGCTAACGTTGGGGACAGCGAAGACGTGGCTTTATTCTTCGGTTTAAGCGGAACGGGAAAAACGACTCTTTCTGCTGATCCAACAAGAAGATTAATCGGCGATGATGAGCACGGCTGGAGCTCGCAAGGTGTGTTCAATTTTGAAGGCGGATGCTACGCTAAAGTGATTCGTCTTTCCGAAGAACACGAACCGCAGATTTATGAAACAACTAGAAAATTTGGAACGATTCTCGAAAATGTTGTATTCGATCCTGTGAGCAGAAAAATTGATTTGGATGACGATACAATTACCGAAAACACGCGGGCATCTTATCCTTTAGAATTTATTCCGAATATTGTACCGGAGGGATTTGTGAGAACTCATCCAAAAAATATAATTTTTCTAACATGCGATGCATCGGGCGTTCTTCCTCCAATTGCTAAACTTAGCCCCGAACAGGCGCAGTATCATTTCATCAGCGGTTACACTTCTAAAATTGCGGGCACAGAAATTGGTTTGGGAATAGAACCGGTAATTACTTTTAGCGCATGCTTCGGCGCTCCGTTTATGGTTCGTCACCCATTTGAATATGCCGAAATGCTCAAGCAAAGAATGCTGAAGCACGGCGCCAATGTTTGGCTTGTTAATACGGGATGGGTTGGAGGCAGATTTGGCGTTGGAAAAAGGATCAGTATTCGTCACACACGAAATCTTTTGAATGCAGCTTTGGATGGTAAATTGGATAAAGCGAAATTCCGTAAAGATAAACTCTTTGGTTTCGAAGTCCCTAAAAGCTGCCCGGATGTTCCGGAAGACGTACTTGATCCGTCAACATCGTGGGGCAATAAAGACGAGTATTGGAAAAAGTACGACGCGCTTGCAGCAAGATTTATTGAAAATTTCAAGCTCTTCGAAAAAGGGTGTTCAAAAGAAGTTATTAACGCGGGACCAAAAAGACAGTAATAATTTGGAATACAGGCGTTATTGAGCAAAACCTCCGAGGTTGTAATCCTCTAGTTGTACAAACAAAACCTCGGAGGTTTCTTAGAACTCTCCCCGCTATCGTAAATGTGTTGTTATCTTCTGGCACAGTATTCTATTGTATGTCCAAGATTGTCCAATTATTTAAATATTTTCTGGTTAATTTTTTTCAAAGTTTCAAGTTTGTCAACGCCTTGTTTCAAAAAGTCAACCATTGCCGGAACTTGTTCTTCCTCTTCTAGAATAAATTGTGCAATTGGTTTATGGTCGTAAATAGTAACGCAGTTGTCAAATTCCTCTATCTCCCAACTTTTTAAAACTCTCTTAAACAACTTCAAATAGGCATCTGTCTTTTTATATTTTGCTGCCGTCGAAATGTAAACTCTAGAACCAACCCATATTTCATTTTCCAACCTAAAACCAAAACTAATACTAAAAAAATGACTAGCTGGATGGTCAAATCCTTGATATGTTGAATATCGTTCGTCTTTCAGTCCTGTGCTTCTTGCAGATTCCTTTGATAATGTCCCTATTTTCGCTTCATAGTATTCTTTGATACCGTCAAGCACCTCGTCCATCTTTCTGATTGTTCCAGTAATGTTTTTCAAAACTGTTAAGTCTGTGTAGGTGAAGTTTTTTGATTCTGCCATATTTTCATCTTTTATGTATGATTTTAATTCTTTTGAAAGTGTTGAGTTGCCCTCGTCAATGATTTGAAAAACGTCAAACCATTTCAATAGATGTAAATTTATTTTCGTGTTACCATTTTCTCTAAAGTCATAATACTTTGTTAGATATACTAGATGCCAACTTGAATTTTTTTGCCTTCCAATATTTTCTTATAGTCTTCAAGTTGGTTAGGCCTTTCAAAGTGCTCAATTTTACATTCTATTAGTATGCAAGTGTTTGCCGAGGGGATATTTATTTCAATATCTGGTCTGCCAAACTCATAAATTGATTGTGTTTTAACAGTTGTTTCTTCGTCTGGATTTAAGTCAAGATGTTCAAGAAAACCATTTAATAGCTTCTTGTCTGTCTGTAAGCAATGAGCAAAAATTTCCTATTATAAAATTCTCTTTTGAGTTTTTGTTCTCTTTTTCTCGGTAAGAATATATTTTACTAAAAATTGATTCTGTCATTACTGTTTAAGTCTGTTAGCTATGGTTCGCAATGCTGTTAGCTGAATGGTTTATGTCGTTAAGAATATATTTCAATTTTTCGTTTGTAACAAATGTCAATAAAGTCGCCAGTATTAAAAGTCAATAAATAGTCAATTTTATAAGAGTCATCTGAGAGTATTTCTCTTAAAATAATGTCAACCAAACTGAACGGTCTCTTACCGTTTTTTGAATATTCAAAAACTAATTTCAATGCTCGTTCTTTATATTCTTCATCGTTTATTAAGCTCACATTGGCTTTGCTTACGAATATTTCAAAAGCTTGCATATATTCTTTGTGCTTTGCAAACCTTGTATTAATAGTTTCATATAGACAAGGCCAAGGCAGGAAAATATTCTGGTTGACAATTAGTCCAGCTATTAAATTTGCACTGATGTAAAAACTATCCCTTGGTTCATAAAGGGCAAACCAAAAACCAGTATCTGCAATAATGTTTTTTGCCATAGTCTAGAAGTCGAATGTTTGATCAGCATCTGTTGTGAAATAGCCTTCCCAAGGTGCTGGTTTTCTATGTCCGATTAGAAATATTCCGTGAGTGGTTTGTTTGGTGTCTTCACGCCAAATCAAATAAACTCTGTCAGTCTTATTAAATTCAACGCTTTCAAGAAGACTATCTTTAATTTCCTCTCGTGGGTTGGCAGTTGAACATATAAAATTAAAAACAGCGATACTGTCGCCACATTCCTTTGCCTTTTGCTTGTCAAGCCATCTATAAAGTGAACTATAGTCGCCTTTAAGTCCAAGGTCGTAAGAGAGCCAAAATGTTTTTTTCTTTGCCATTGTTGTCAATTTACATATTGATTTGTTAAGTCGTTTCGTCGTTGGTTAAACTAACCGCTAACTTACTTAGACCAGCAATCAACTTGCACATACATACTGATAATAGGTGACTTTGTGCTATAAGCTGCTGGATATATTTCACGAGCCAATATAATAAAAAATACTTATAAATCATCAGACGGATGTTTTAACTAATCTCTTCCAATATTCTCCCCGTAATCTTGAGGCAATCTTTGGTTATTTTTTCATCAGGGCAATAATGGAGTAACACATTGATGATAGGATATTTAGCTGAAAGGTATATGCTATCCAGCAAATCACATTTATCTTCGTTTAAATTGATTGAGATTCCGTTTAATACGAATGAGTCTTCTGCAAAAAGAGTTTAAATTCAAGATTGCCTACCGGCAGGCAGGTTTGAGAATGAATTGAAAACCGTTGAAACGGTTCGCCTATTAACCCACGACTTAAGTCGTGGGTTAATTCTGACTCATTTGTGATCCTTTTAACCGTTTTAAGGTTTATTTGCTTTTTGGAATAGACTCATTATTACTTACCATTTTCAGTATTAATTTCGGATCTGAGCCAACCGCCCTTATCACAAATATTTTGTTTATGGTTCGGTAGAGTGCGATAGCATTTAAGATAAGTCAAATTATACCGTTCAACTTTATGGGTTATCTATTGATTTACAAAACGGATATGAGCCGCCCCCTTTAAATAATCTCGATTTCGAACGGCGGATTGCCTTAACCGATTCACTCGGAGCTTTCCATCTTGTTGTAAATAGCGAATATTTTTAGGATTCAATAAAAGTTGGCATCGTTCAGACTGGAAAGGAAATAATTTTTAGCGGAGCGTATTTTGTAGATGAGAATAATCGAACTCGAATTATGGGCACATACAGCAGCGATTTTGCATCCGGCTGTTCAGGCTGCCAAATGGAACCAGATGAGACAATTATAACCATTAAAGACGGTAACCTTATTATTTCTTTTTGATTCCTGTCTCAATTACCAGCGGCGTTTACATATACACACTAAAAGTAAACGAATTTTCCCAGAGCCGTAAGATGTTGTTAATCAAATAGTGTCCATTATGTGCAACCTCGAAGGTCATAAAACAGCGACCTTCGAGGTTAAGGAATTCTATAAACCTTCAAGGTCACAAAGTTTTTAGACCTTGAAGGTTGCATTGCGGCTTGGGGAATTTATCACAAATGATCGTAAAAAATCAGTGTATATCAGCGTACTATTTTTAACGGAACACGGATCCACCTTCTCGCGCTACGGACAAGTGGGCGTAGATAGGATTTTTGCCTTCTGCACTTAAAGAACCATCCGTGGTAATCCCTGCCTGCGGCAGGCAGGCGTACAATCTGTGTCATCCGCATTCAATTTTTTTTTGGTGGAACGCGGGTCTGCCTTCGTACGCTACGACTGACAAGTTGACGCTGATGCCTCTTCTCGCAGATTGGAAATCTACTCAACGCCGTATATCAGATTAATAATCTGAAAGTGCAGTAATTGCCAAGGACTATGATCATGATTAGGATTTTAAATAATTATACAGTTTTTATCATTTTCATTGTCCTGATCATGGTCATAATCATTCTTTAAAAACCCTGTGTGTAAAATATAAACTCACTTGCTGAATTTCCGCTCTACTCAGCCGCATTAATTGCCTCAAAATTATTGGTGTTTAATTTTCATCCCAGAATTAGTAAATTAATTCTCAAAAGAATGTTATTTAATACGGGGACTAAATGAAAAAAATATTCACTTCTATTTTGCTATTAACTATCACTTTTTCTCTAACGGCACAAACCAAAAGAGCTATTACTGTTGATGATTTGTGGGCAATGAAAAGGGTTGGGGCTGTTGAGCTATCTAACGACGGTAAACTAATTGCGTTTACCGTTACCGAGTATTCAATGGAAGAAAATAAAGGGCAGACAGATATCTGGCTAATCAATTCCGACGGCACAAATATAAGAGTGTTAAAAGATAGTCCGCAGACCGAAAGTCAGCCTAAGTTCATTCCTAATTCTTCAAGAATATCTTACGCAAAAGGAGGACAGATTTGGACTTGCGATCCGGATGGAGCGAATGACGAACAATTGACAGATTTATACTCCGGCGCATCAGGAGTAAGATGGTCCGCGGATGGAAAAAAGATACTGTTCGTCTCGAGTATTTATCCCGAATGTATTACTCAAGAATGCGTAAAAAACAAAGATGAAGCAAAAGCTGCAAACACTGTTCAAGTAGAAGTATTTACAGAACTAATGTACAGACATTGGAACGACTGGCGCGGAGAAAAACGAAGTCACTTATTCTTAATGGATGTTGCCGGAAAGAAATATTACGACTTAACTCTGATGAGCGCTTTTGATGTTCCTCCAATAGCGTTGGGCAGCGCTAATGATTATAATTTTTCTCCTGATGGAATCGAAATCGCATTCACGATGAATACTTCCAAAATGCTTGCTGCCAGCACAAACAATGATGTCTTTGTTATAAACACAACCGACATAAAAGAAAATCAAATTACGCCTTATAAAAAAATCTCACCGGGAGGAGGGAATGATAATCAGCCGGTTTATTCACCGAATGGAAAATTCATCGCGTTTACTTCAATGGAGCGCGCCGGATTTGAAGCCGACAAACAAAGACTAATGATTTATAACCGCAATTCGAAAGAGATTAAATCCGTTTCGGATAATCTGGATATTTCATTCGGTCAAATAATTTGGTCTCCGGATTCTAAATTTATTTATTACAATGCCGCAAATGAAGTTTATAATCCTATTTATAAAATCGATATAACGAACGGGAAAAACTTACTTCTCAAAAAAGAAATTGTAAGTTCAGACTTAAATATTTCGCCAAATGGAAAAAATCTTTTCTTCAAAAATCAGCGGTCAACTTTACCGTATGAAGTTTTCAGCATTTCAACCGATGGAAAGAATTTAACACAACTTACGCGCTCAAATCAAAAACTTCTTTCCGGACTTGAAATGAATGGAATTGAAACATTTTGGAGCGATGGCGCAGAAGGCGCTAAAGTGCAATCAATTTTGGTTAAGCCGCCGTTCTTTGATGAGAATAAAAAATATCCGCTAACATTCTTAATTCACGGCGGACCGCAGGGAAATTGGAACGATGATTTTCATTACCGCTGGAATCTGCAGATGTTCGCGTCCAAAGGACATGTAGTCATTGCGGTCAATCCAAGAGGCAGCACGGGTTACGGGCAAAAATTTACCGATGAAATATCGCGTGACTGGGGCGGAAAAGTTTACGTCGATTTAATGAACGCTTACGATTACGCTATTGAAAATTTTAAATTCATCGATTCAAAAAATACATTTGCCGCGGGCGCTTCCTATGGCGGATATATGATAAATTGGATTGAGGGAAATACGGATAGATTCAACGCGCTCGTTTGTCACGACGGCGTTTACAATCTTGAAAGCATGTACGGAACTACAGAGGAATTATGGTTCCCCGAATGGGAAAATGGGGGCACGCCCTGGGAAAATAACGAGCTTTATGAAAAATGGTCGCCGAGTAATTTTGTGAAAAATTTTAGAACTCCTATGCTTGTAATTCATGGCGGTAAAGATTTTAGAGTTCCCGAAAGTCAAGCGTTTGAATTATTTACAGCTTTGCAGCGAGTGGGTGTGGAAAGTAAGTTTATTTATTTCCCCGAAGAAACACATTTTGTTCTAAAACCACAGAATGCTAAATTCTGGTGGAATTCTGTTTTTGAATGGTACGATAAATATTATGTGAGTGATTAAAATGAAAAACAATTATGATCAACCGGATCTTGAGGATTTTGACCTTGATTTTGATTCTCCTCAAAAAGTAGAAAAGGGCGCCCGATTAGTAGAAGAGCGCCTTTGGGTAAAACTTGAGAAGTTCGGCAAGAAATTATCTTTTGCGCGGGACGTGCTTGCTCTTTATCAATACTTAATTGATTCGCGCGTAAGCTGGCATAGAAAATCAATCGTTGTCGGAGCGCTAGTTTATTTTATTGTTCCGCTCGACGTAATTCCGGATATTGCTCCTCTCTTTGGCTATCTTGATGATTTGGGAGTAATTACAGCGGTGCTTAAATTTTTAGGCAGCGAACTTATTCCATATTACGAGGATTAAAATATTGCGGGCACCAATCTTTTTGAAGAGGATAATTGTATCGATCCTGCTAACACTTAAAAATTGAAATCAGCGATCAATCGTGTTACCAAGAGAACTAAATGAACTATAAAATTAGCAAGAGCGATTCTGTATTCAACGGAATTGTATTTGATATCAAAGTAGATGAAATAATTTATGAAAGCGGCAACATTGGGAGGAGAGAAGTTGTTCTTCACAACGGCGGCGCAGTTGTCGTCCCGGTTACAAAAGAAGGAAAGGTAGTTTTTGTTAAACAGTTCCGCTACCCTCTGCAACAATGGCTGCTTGAACTTCCCGCCGGTAAACTGGATAAAGGCGAAGACCCGCTAGTATGCGCAAAGAGAGAATTGACCGAAGAGACCGGATATACTTCCAATAACATTAAAAAGTTGGGCGCCATTTTCACTTCTCCGGGATTCTGCACCGAAGAACTTCATATCTTTTTGGCAACAGACTTAATGCCCGGTAATCATAACCGCGAAGAAGGCGAGTATGGTATGGAAGTGTTTGAGTTTTCTTTAGAAGAGGTTAGAAGCAAAATTGTATCTGGTGAAATAACGGATGCAAAATCAATTTGCGGGATACAGTATTTGGAGCTTAATAAATCATAATGTTCTTTTAAAACTTATTTAAATATTTCTTTAAAGAATTCATCCTTATTTAATTTCGCCTGCCATGTTCTATGCCTCTTTACGCTTTCAATTCTTTTTTGTTTGCTTAAGGATAAAAATCGGCTCGTTTCCATTACACCCAAATTTTCGGTTAAAATAGCTAAAGCTTTCTTAAATAATTCATCCTCTGTGATATAAGTTCCTTCATTCATCTTAATTCCTCCTCAATACAAAATTCTATTGGATTCATTGCTTTAATATTTACATGATGTTTTTTGCATCAGCGCAATAATTTTTCGTCGCAGGTTAAAAAGAAATCAGCCGACTGTTCTGCGAAAGCAATATGAGCAGAATCTGCCAGTCCAAATTTAAGCAATACTAATTCTTCTGCTCTTTTTCTCGCAGTTAAACTATTAAATTCCGTATAAACTGATAGCTCATTTACTAGAGAAAGCAAGTGATGCTTTTCATGAACGTCTGAAATATCTATTATTTCCCTATAATGAACCGGAGAAGTAATTAATTCAAAAATTCCCTTTTGTGTTTTATCTAATATTAGATAAAAAGCATCTGTCTCAAGCCGAATTCTCATACTATTCTGATTGTCAAAAGGACGGCATAGAGTACAAACATCTATGTAAATACTTTTCAATGCGGATTCCTTTTTACCAAAATAAGAAAATATACATTACTTTATCAACTCACTTGATTGTGTATTGCAGTTTATTTCCCAATTAATTCTTCAAGATCAATTTTCTTTAAATGAGCAACTTTGCCGCCCAAAAATCTTTCTGCGACTTCTCTAAATTTTGTGGGCACATCGCTAACATAAAACTCATGCTGACCTATTAAGTTAGAGTCATTGCGGATGCCGCGCCCATTTAAGTAATCTTCCACAACCAAAGATGCGGCAGTGCCGGAATCAATCAATTTTACTTTTGCGCTAAGCACTTTTTGAATAACATCGGCAAGCAGCGGATAGTGTGTGCAGCCAAGAATTAGAGTATCAATATCAGCCTTTTTAAGATCGGCTAGGTACTCTTCAGCAATTAATTTTGCCGCTTTGTGATGTGTCCACCCTTCCTCTGCAAGTGGAACAAACAGCGGGCATGCTTTTTCAAAAACTTTAACTTTGCGCGATAATTTTTTCAATTCATTTGAATACGCTTTATTATTGATTGTTGCATAAGTTCCAATCACTCCGATTCTATTATTTTTAGTTTCTTGCAGCGCCATTTTTGCACCAGGCTCAATCATTCCAACTACAGGAAGATCAAATTTTTCGCGGAGCGCCGGCAATGCAGTTGATGACGCAGTATTGCACGCAACAACTATCATTTTAACATTTCTCTTCATTAGAAATTCGGCATCCTGAAGCGAGTATTCTATCACGGTACTGTTGGATTTTGAACCGTATGGAACCCGGGCGGTATCGCCAAAATATATTATGCTCTCGTTTGGAAGAAATGAGGTTACTCTTTTTACAACAGTTAGTCCGCCGATACCGGAATCGAATATTCCAATTGGATTTGATTTATTAAAAAAATGCAAAGCGGCTCCTATAAAATTTCCTCTATAGAGGAAGTTAGTTCAACTTTTATTAATTCGTAATCGTTCTTTGAGATTTTATGTCCCTTCCTGTCAAGGATGTAAAATGCGTCGGCAACGTCATCGGACTTTGTAGCAATTTTAGCAAAGAAAATTGAAAGCCCAAGTTCATTCATTTTTTTTGTGATTTGATAAAGGAGTCCGAGCCTGTCGGGAGAAAAAACATCAATAATTGTAAAGCGCTCGTGATCTTCGAATTCAATTTTAACTTTTCCCATTCTTCCGAAAAATTTACTTTCGATGCGCCACCACTTGTTTTTTACACGAGTAATTTCGCTTGAAAGCCTTAATTGATTTTGAATCGTTGCTTCAAGGTCTTCCCGGATTTTGTGATATCTTTCTGTGCTAACGCGTTCGTGTGTGCGGAAATCAGTTACGTTAAAACTGTCTATTACTATATCGTCTTTCCTTGTAAAAATGCGGGCATCGTGTATGTTAAGATCGTTTATCGTTAGCGCTCCGCAAAGTCTAGATAGAAGCGAAGGCGAATCCCAAGTTAGAATTGTGATATTTGTAAACTCGCCATCATCCTTAAAAAAAACTGTTAATTCTGCGCCGCTTTCAATCTCATTAACGTGATCATTAATCTCTTCTTCGCTGAAATGCTGCAAATAACCGATGTCGTTTATTGATTCAAGATGCTCCTTGATGCTATCATCATTGGAAAATTTGGATTTCTTAAATGCTTTTAAAGCGTCATTGTAAAGAAAATCTTCACCGGAAAGATTTTCTATAATCATGGAACGGACCTTTGCATACAATTCATTTAAAAGATCGGCTTTCCAGTTTGTCCAGACTACGGGACTCACCGCAGAGAGATCAGCGTATGTGACAAGGTAAAGCAAATCCAGAGAATGAACGGAAGGAAAAATTATGGCAAAATTATTCAAAGTGGAAGCGTCATTTAAATTTCTTCTGAAAGCGATTTGTTCCATCGTTAAATGATGTTGGACGAGGAATGCAACCAAATCCATTTCCGCATCGTCGTAGCCCATTCTCTGCATAACTGTCCGGGCAATTTCAACGCCAATAATTTCATGTCCGGAAACACTTACGGGTTTTGCGATATCGTGGAATATCAGCGCAAGATAAAGCATGTCCTTATCTTTTATGCTTGCGAAAAGATGAGCCAGTTTGGAATCTTCCTCCGCAAGAAGCTCCAAATTTTTAATTGCGATAATTGTGTGCTCATCCGCAGTGTAGCAATGATAAACACCTGGTTGGAAGAACCCAATTAAATCTTTGAATTCCGGAATAAGAATTCGCAGCGCGCCGAATTCGTTCATTACATTTAGTGTTGAGCCGACATGACCGGGCAGCTTCATTATTTCTCTAAAAAATACAGTCGGCACAAGTTCATAATCACCGGTTTCTTCGAGGTCGTGGATGCTGTTAATTATCAGCGATCTTAAATTCTCGGAAAATCTAGCGTCATATCTGGCACGGTAATAAAAAGCTCTCATGATGTCAGAAATGGAAAGTTCTTTTTGTTCAACTATAGAAATTGTTCTACCGTTAATAGAAAAATCCTCGTCAATTTCAATTGAGAGAATATCGGATATAGGATTCGAAATCGATTCGTCAAACTTCTTCATCATTGTTCTGGAAAAGCGATGCAATGTGCTTGCCGCATCAAAATAATGGTGCATATACTCTGTCCAGTTCTCTTCAGTATATCCCAATTCCTTTGCAATTTTTTCCTGATCGGCAAATTCCAATCTGTCTGTTTTGTGATTATGCAAAAGGTGCAAATAATTGCGAGCGCTTAAAATAAATTTATAGCTTTCAACCAATCGTTTTATTTCGTTTGGATATACGAGCTTTTCTTTGCGGAGTTTGTTCAAAAATAATTGCGATTGTGTTGTTTCACTTTGATCGATGAGAAAAAGTTTTTTCTCCAAGCAATACATCCACTCAATACTGTGTAAATCACGCAGACCCCCCGCTGTGGATTTTACATTCGGTTCAAGAACTTTTGGGGATTTTCCATATTTATTATGCCGCTGCCGCGTTCCTTCAAAAAACTGATCGAATAATTTCTTTGTGTTTTCGGCGTTCAACGAATCAATTAAAACTTTCTTCCATTTTGAAAAAATTTTTTCGCTTCCAATTAAAAAGCGCGTTTCAAAAAATTGTGTTGCAGTTTGCAGATCATTTTCAATGAACCTTTGAATATCATCGAATTCCCTAACTGTGTGAGAAGCTTCTATCCCGCAATCCCATAAATGCGTAACACAGTTCTGAATAATCTTTTCGTTTCCGTTGATTTTTGGAAAGATGAGCATGATATCAATATCGGAATACGGCGCCAATTCTCTTCTGCCAAAACTTCCCACCGACGCGAGAGCACAATCCTTTTTTACATCAGGAAGAGCCCGGTAAATATACTCCTCCACAAGCAAACTGTAAGCGACACAAAATTTATATGAGTCCTTCAGAAGTTTTATGTTAGCGAATAATTTGCTTTTGTCTTCGTAGAACGCGTTTCGTATTTCGAGACTATCTGTCATAAATTAGTTTTATTAATTAGAACTACAAATAATGTAAAAAATGAAGGAGAAAGTAAATATGAAAAACCGGATTTCAAAAATATTATTCAAAATCCGGTTTGTTAAGATAAGATTATAGTTTCTCGAATTTGCATTGAAAAAATCTGAGATACTTTGGTTCGTAAACCATTTTTAAACCTTTTACGTTTTTCCTGTTCTCGTAAACAGATGCAATAGATTCAACCGCTACGTCAATATGAGCCTGTGTGTACACACGTCTCGGAAATGTTAATCGCACCAATTCAAGATTCGGATATCTGTGGTCTCCTGTCTCAGGATCGCGTCCGGCAGAAACAACTCCTCTTTCCATTCCCCGAACGCCTGAATCCACATAAATCTCTGCCGCCAGAGTTTGCGCAGGGAATTGATTCTGTGGAAGATGTTTAAGAATTCTTTTTGCGTCTAAAAAGATTGCATGACCTCCGATAGGTTTAACAAAAGGCACTCCGTATTTTTCCAGTTCATGACCGCAATACTCAACCTGTCCAATACGCGCGCGGATATTATCGTACTCAACCATTTCTTCAATACCGATTGCCATTGCTTCCATGTCCCGTCCGGCTAAACCGCCGTAAGTGTGAAGTCCTTCGTAAACAACAACCATGTTTCTTGCTTCTTCATAAACCCTTTTGTTTCTTGTTGCCAAAAAGCCGCCGATGTTCACCATCAAATCTTTTTTGGCGCTCACCCAAAGCCCATCGTAGTATGAACACATTTCTTTTAAAAGCTCGGCAATGGTTTTGTTCGCATATCCTTTTTCCTTCTCTTTGATGAAGTAAGCATTTTCGCATGCTCTTGTTGCATCGAACCAAAGTTTGATTTTATGTTTGTTGCAAAGTACGCTAACATCTTTTAAGTTTTTCATTGAGAAGGGCTGCCCGCCCGCCATGTTTACCGGACCCGCCATACTTACGTAAGGTATTTTTTTTGCGCCCACCTTTTTAATAAGGTCTTCAAGTTTGTTCAGATCAATATTGCCTTTAAATGGATTTTCATTTTTCGGATCGTGCGCTTCATCTACAATTACGTCCACAAATGTTGCGCCCGCTAATTCCTGATGGAGTCTTGTAGTTGTGAAATACATATTACCAGGAACATAATCACCTTGCTTGATCATGATTTTTGAAATCATATGCTCGGCGGCGCGCCCTTGATGCGTAGGAACAAAATGCGGCATTCCATAATATTTTTTAACATTATCCCACAGATGATAAAAGTTTTTGCTTCCTGCGTATGCTTCGTCACCCATCATCATTCCCGCCCACTGCCTGTCACTCATGGCATTTGTTCCGCTGTCGGTAAGCAAATCGATATACACATCATCGGATTTAATTAAAAACGTATTGTAGCCGGCTTCCTTTGCGGCTTTTTCACGCTCTGTTCTCGTGGTCATTTTAATAGGCTCAACCACTTTTATTTTAAATGGTTCAGCCCAGCTACGTTTAATAATTTTTTTCTTAGCCATCATGTCTCCGTTGCTTTCAGAATTGTCGAATTAAATATTTGAAAAATCTTCTTCGTCTTCAAGATATTCCTCGCTGAAATATTCAACTTCCACTGAAGAAGAGATTCCGCCGCGGACGTTAAAGTCTGCAATAATTTGCATGTATCTTGGTTGAAGAACTTCAACGAGATCATCGAGAATTTGATTAGTTACGCTCTCAAAATAAATTCCGTCGTTGCGGAATGAGTTGAGATAAATTTTATACGATTTCAACTCAATGCAAAGCTCGTCCGGAATGTATTCAAGGTTTATTGTGGCAAAATCAGGCTGTCCGGTTTTAGGGCACAGAGAAGTAAATTCCGGCGCAACATGTTCGATGATATAATCTCTTTCAGGATACTGATTTTCAAATGTTTCAAGCAGATCTCTTTTTTCGCTCATTGTTTCCTTCCTCTTAAATGTATAATGGTCTTTTTACATAGTTGATTGGATCTTCAATTCCTACTTGTTGAAATCCTCTAAGTCTTAGCGCGCAGCTATCGCACTCACCGCAGGCTTCTTCTTCATTTTGATAACATGACCAAGTTAGATGCAGCGGAGCCGCTAATTCCATTCCTCTTGAAATTATTTCCGATTTGGTCTTGAGTATTATGGGAGTTTCAATTTTAATGATTGTTTCAGGTTTTGTTCCAAGATTTGCGACTCTTTCGAAAGCAGAAAAAAAATCTGGTCTGCAGTCCGGATATCCGGATGAATCTTCGAATACCGCTCCTATAAAAACAGCTTCAGCTCCAATTACTTCTGCCCAGCTTACGCAGGAAGTTAGGATATTTGCATTGCGGAAAGGAACATAGGAAGTTGGAATTGATTGGTTGTTTAGATCGGCTTTCGCCACTTCCATGTTTTTATCTGTAAGAGAAGAACCGCCCATTTGCGAAAGGTGGTTAAAGTCTATTACAATTCTGTGCCTTGCATTATAATATTCTGCAATTTCGCTATAAGCTTTTAATTCTCTGTGTTCAGTCCGCTGACCGTAGTTTATATGAGCAAGAGCTAAATCATAGTTTTGATTTGCAATAGCTGCAGTTACGCAACTGTCTAATCCTCCGCTCAAAGCAATAACGGCAAGTTTTCTTTTCATAAGTATCAACAAATTTTAATCGCTTGTTAAAAACTACTAAATTCTGCGGGCATTATAAACCTTAATGAAATGTACTGAAGAACCAATTGTTTCCTGCTAAGAACATAATTATTTTTCGTTTGCCGTTTAGTTGTAAAAATATTTTGACGCTAAAATCAAATTCATTTAGCGGTCTGCGAGGAAGATAAAATGAAATTAAAAATTAAAATTCTCTCTGGATTTATAATATTAGCAATAATGCTTTTGATTGCCGGAAGCTGGTCAATTTATAAATTAACAGAAATTGGAAATACGGTTGAGAATGTTTTAAAAGAGAATTACGAAAGCGTTAATATTGCCAGTAAAATGCGTCACGCTCTGGAAAGGGAAGACAGCGCAATTCTTATGTTCCTTCTCGGAGAAACAAATAAAGCAGATTCGATTTTTTCTTTTGCTGATATTCAGTTTATGAGTCAGCTAAATTTTGCGAAAAAAAATATCACGCTCAGCAATGAAGAAAATATTATCAATAATATTTCTGTTGCATATAACGATTTCGTTGTTTCATGGCAATTTATTCAATCCAGTTCCGAAATTCCAAAAACTAATTATTATGTAAAAACTCTTCACAAAAAATTTTTAGAAGTAACATCGTCATTAGATAATTTATCGCTTCTGAATGAAACAGCGATGTATTCTACTGCCGTAAGTATTAAAGATAAAGCAACCCGCGCCATTGTTCCCGGCATTGTTGCAATTATTTCCGCATTGCTATTTGTTTTGATGTTCAACTACTTTATCAATTTCTTTGTTGTAAATCCTATTAAGGAATTTAATCTTCATCTAAAAAGATTTATTAACACGCGGCAGCAATTCGATTATTTATCTCCAGGCAAAGACGAGCTATCGGAGTTATCTGAATCGATTAGAATTGTTTGTTCGTATGTGCCTCCAAAGTCAAATTCGAGGCTATAATGCGTCCGTATATTATAATCCGTTATTTGGGATTTATTCTTCTTTTGAATGCTTTATTCCTACTAATTTCAGCCGGCATCGCGTTATTTAATAACGATTCTAGTTTTTTCCCATTACTCTATACCGGCATCGTAGCTCTATTATTTGGAATTTACCCGCTAATGATTATTCCAACGTATGAGGACATCACGTATTCAGAAGGAAATACAATTGTTATTTCAGGATGGCTTATTTCCTGTGTGATTGGTGCAATCCCTTATATTATTTGGGGTGGAGAATTTTCAATCACAAATGCATGGTTTGAATCAGTTTCCGGCTACACCACAACGGGCGCTTCAATTCTAACAAATGTAGAAGCGCTGCCGAAAGGATTGTTGTTTTGGCGCGCTTCAACACACTGGATTGGCGGAATAGGAATAATTGTTTTTGTTTTAGCGCTGCTTCCTTCTTCAAATTACTCCACATTGGTTTTGTATCGCTCGGAAGTCTCGTCTGTTGCGATGAGACAATTCAAAATGCGCAGTAAAGACGCTCTTAACATAATTATTTATGTTTACGTCGGTTTAACAGCTGCGCAAACAATTTTGCTTTATTTATTTGGAATGAATTTGCTCGATTCGGTCTCGCACTCATTTGCAACAATTGCAACGGGAGGGTTTTCTACACGAAATTTAAGCATTGCTTATTACAACGATATTTGGATTGAATCGACTATAATGATCTTTATGCTTCTATCGGGAATGAATTTTGCGCTTCTTTTTGCAGTTGTCATTGGAAAATTTTCCAGCGTAAAAAAATCGACAGTTCTTAAATATTATCTTTTGGCAAATCTTGCGGGAATACTGATAACCGCGTTGAATGTACACGGCGCAAACTATGAAAGTTTTTGGGATTCGCTGAGGTATTCCTCATTTCAGATATTATCGGTCGGAACATCAACAGGATTCGCTAATGCGGATTCATCCGTTTGGCCTGCGTTTTCCCAATTAGTAATTATTTTCTTTACACTTCAATGTGCATGCGCTGGCTCTACTTCCGGAGGTATTAAAACGGATAGAATAATTATTTTTTACAAAACTCTAATGAGGAATATTAAACGTACAATTCATCCAAATGCAGTTTTTAATATTTATATCGACAAGCAAAATGTAGATGAAACAAAAGTTAGTGTTAATAATATTTTTATAATTACTTATCTAATTATTGTCTTGATTTCCACTGCTCTTTTAACTTTGCTCAATATCGATTTGCTAACTTCCTTCTCGGGCACAATTGCTGCGATGGGAAACGTAGGGCCAGGTTTAGGAAACGTTGGCTCGCTTGAAAATTATTCAGGGCTTCACTATTTGGGAAAATGGATATTAAGCATTGTGATGATTTTAGGCAGATTAGAAATTTTTGGAATTGTAATCTTATTTTTCCCTAAAGCTTGGAAATAACTTTCCGGCAATCTGTTAATTCACCTTACGCAATAATGTAGAGCGAAACGCTGTTTCGTTCATTTAATTCCTAATTTGAAGTAAATTAACCGAGCGGTTCAGCGAATCGCCCTACAATTCGTATCTTTTTACGTAAGGTGAATTATAAATTTACAATTGTGATTAATATAAATGCATTTTTCACAAAATAGTGCTATTTTCAATTACAATTCTTCATTTAGAACTTATTTGAGGGGAGTAATTTAATGGACTTTGAATTTCACTATTACGTGACTTATCTTGCAGCCACACGCGCGGGTTATTCTTCAGAGGATGCTTATAAAATTGCATACTCATCTCAGTTTGTAGATGACAATAATATGTCGTTCGATATTCATACGGAAACTCCTCATCAATACACAAATTATCTTAGTCAAACAATTGATGTCCTTAAACCGAAGCGTAAATTATTCAGAATCTATTTGCTGTTTCACTTCATTCCCGGCGATCCGTTTACGGAAAGCGCTAGAAGAAAAGATGGAAAAATGCATTGGCTGAATACGACGCCAGACAGCACAAACGCAAATAAAATTCTGGATAGCGCACTAGCGAGCGGAAATCTGTATCGGATAGGAATTGCAATTCATGCTTACTTGGATACGTGGGCGCATCAAAATTTTGTTGGTTATTACGACGAGTTTAACTCAATGCGTGGTTCTGTTCAATCTATTGCGCCTGAAATCGGTCACGCGGATGCAGGAATGTATCCGGATTTTCCTTGCCTGGTTTGGGATGATAACCGTCTTTTAAATGACAATTCGATAATAGATAATGCTGACCGGTTTCAAAAA
>JAHJTX010000095.1 GCA_018829545.1 Bacteroidota bacterium
CAAAATAATCGGGACAAGTTTTGTTATTTGTTTCTTGGTTTTTCCGGATTAGTGTGATTTTTGATTGAAGATTGTGATTTATCCCGACAAAATAATCGGGAGTATTTTGGGTTTTGGTTTTTCCGGTTTATCCGGGTTAGGGAATTATTAATTTATACTTATCGCCAATGCTCATCAATCCCACGCCTTCGTCGAAGCCTTTTATCATTTACCGGCGCCCAGAATAAAACTCAGCGGCTCGTTTCTTTCCACCGAGGAATCGAATACTTTGCCGTCTTCAAAAAGTCCCGTGTAATGAACAGAAACTTCTTTGCCCTGAATTGTTTTTTCGCCGCCGCTCGTTTCTAATACAACGTATTTTAGTCCGCTTTCGGTAATTTGTGGTGTCTTGTGCGTAGACGTTAATACCAGCAAAAAACAAAATCATTAGCAATAATGCTATATACGTTTGCATAAAATTCCCTTCAGTTTTTTAATTAATTCAGTAATGACAAATAGTTCGATATAAATTCCTTTGCCCAAATTGTTTCGCAAGATATCCACAGAAGCGCGCTTTGGTCGGCAAAAACAAAATGCGTCTGCCCCATGCCAAAACAGCGGTAAATTGATTTGCCTTCAATCTCCAAATAATCACCCATCATAAACACGGAATTGTCTGGAGAGATTTTGGCGGTCATTTTTAACTCATCGTTCTTTGCCGCTTCGTCATCGGGATAATACGTCACAAAGATTGTAAGTCTTCCTTTCTCGCCCTCATAAAAACCAATTTCGTTTTCCAGATTTGTAACTGACTGAAAATGAAGCTTATTCACGAATAATTTTGCCTCGCTACCTTCCAATTTTGAAACCATTTTCAAACCGAATAACTCTTGCGGAAGATATTCGGTTTTGCTGCTGCAGCCTGTTAAAAGTAAAACAAGCGTCACATATGCTGCACATAAAATTCTATTCATAGGCTTGGAATAATTATTCAACAATTAATTATCTGCCACAATTGACGGGCAAATTTACTTAATTTGTTTTTAATTGACGGAAATAAAATTCATGAGTTGAAGCACCCAATGGAATTACTAACTTAAATTCCCTAACGTTTACATCAACAGGCAGATAAAATAAGCCGCCAATTTCGTCATTTGTTTTTAAAGTCGTTTTTCGTAGAACTTCATTCTGCCAATGATTTTTACTTTCAGCTATTACCGCTGAATTATATTCATGCTCCGCAGATGCGCTTTCTTGAACTTCAGCCCAATCTCCAATAGCATTTCCCATGTCTGTGTTTTCATCGTCATCAGCAAGACTTGCCGCAGCGCTCAACACTCCGAATAAACAATTCATACTAGAAGCCGTATTAAATTCCGAATCCACAGATTCTTTTTGTATCCCGAGTGAGTGGAGTTTTGCTTCCGGATCAACGGCATAATACTTATTTAGCGTATATGTGCTGCTCGCCGCTTTTTTAATTACTTCGTAATAAATATCAGCGGGATCAACAAGGAAAGGATTCTCCGAATCACTAATTGCATAAATATAAAAAATGAAATTGCCTTCTGACTGGCATTCATAATTAAGATAAGTTGATGCTGTAGAATCCGTATAATTAACTATTTCTCTTCCCTGATAGTATTCAACATCGCTTTCAGTAGGAGAAATTTTAAATATTGGATCAATTGAACATCCCAATACGAATACGGTTAAGACAAAAACAGATAAGATTCTTATTCTCATTTCAGTTTCTCCATTCTATTGACTAATTCACCTTGCGCAAAAGGATAAGAATTGTAGGACGATTCTCAGAATCGCTCCGTCAATTTACTTCAAATTATTCCTTTAATGAGCGAAACAGCGTTTGCTCTACATTTTGCGTAACATGAGTGACTAATTCAAATTAGAAAAACCGTGCCAATAAAACCTGAGCTTATGGCAGGGAATTATAATCATAATTGAAATATGATTACGAAACAGTCCATTTCTGAAGAATTTTATAAACAGTCCCCTAGGAGGTTGTCCGAGAACTACAAAAACCGTTAAAACGGTTACGAGAAAGTGCGTTTTTAGTAAAAACCAACGGTTGAAACCGTTGGAGAATGAAATAACGCAGTTCTCGAACAGTCCCCTAGAGTTTTGGATGTATTAAATGATGCTCCGTTACGCTTTGAAATTTTTTAGCCGCTGAAATAATAGTTCCTTCGTCAAACAATTTTCCAATTAGCGTAATACTTGTCGGCGTTCCTTCCTCCGAAAAGCCGCTCGGAATTACAACACACGGATGACCGGTTAAATTTGTTAGCAAGAGATTATTCCCTACCCATGAGGGCGCCAAATATAAATCCACTTCACTCATAAGTCTTTCCATTTCTTGAATCATATGATAACGTATTCTATTTGCATTGATATACTCTACGGCAGGTATAAACCGCGAACTTCTAAAAACATTGGGCCACGCATTTTTTATTTGGCGTACGAGCAAATCGTCTTTATTGCTTCTGGTTAATTCATCGAAGGCGGCGGCGGCTTCGGCAGACAAAATCCATGATATATTTTCCACGGGAATGTCCGGAAGTTCAATGGGAATCAATTCTGCGCCTAGCTCTTGAAATTTTATAAGCGCAAGCGAATCGTTTTTACGAAACGCATATTCCTTATCGAAATCCTTTTTCAAATAACCGATTTTTATTTTAGAAAAATCTATTTCATTCTTATAATTGAATGGGAAATCGAAGAGAGTTTGGTCTTTCACATCTGTCCCATAAATCGAATTAAAAACTATCGCAAGGTCTTCTGCATTCCTGCAGATCGGTCCGATTTTATCCATTGACCAGCTTAACGCCATTGCCCCATATCTGCTTACTCTTCCGTATGTGGGACGCAATCCAGTAACGCCACAGACAGTAGAAGGCGAAACAATTGATCCCCATGTTTCCGAGCCGATAGCAAAAGGAACAAGTCCAGCCGCTGTTGACGAAGCAGGTCCGGCAGAAGATCCACTCGATCCTTTAGTTGTATCCCACGGATTCTTAGTTTTTCCGCCGAACCAAACATCTCCCCATGCTAATTCTCCCAAAGTTAGTTTGGCAACAAGTATTGCTCCTGCGTTGTCTAATCTTTCAATTATCGAAGCGTTTTTATCAATCACTTGATCTTTGTGCGGAACCGAACCCCATGTGGTCTTATATTCTTTTACCGCTATCAAATCCTTTGCGCCGTAGGGAATTCCGTGAAGCATTCCCTTATAATTTCCCGCTCTTATTTCTTTATCGGCTTTTTTTGCTTGCTCTATCGCACGTTCCTCTGTGAACGTAATTACGCATTCAAGTTTGGAGTTATATTTTTTTAATTTTTCGATAAATAATTTTGTTAACTCAAGCGAAGTGATTTGCTTGGTCTTTATAAGATGAGCTAACTGCCCAATAGAATAGAAAGACAAATCATTTTTATTAGCCGGCATTTTTGTTGCAGAGTAATTATCAAATATTATTTCATTTTGAATTTGTTCATTCCGAAAATTTATTGGAAGAGGGTTAAACATAATCGCAGGCGGAATATCATTCGTAAGGATTATGCTTCTTATTTTTTCGTAGTCTTTCAATTGCGATTTTAAGTCGTCCAGCATTGAATCTCTTTCGGCTTCCGTAAAATTTAATCCGAATAACTTCTCTGCCCCCTCCACGATAGAAGGAGTAATTAGCGTATCATTGATCTGAGCAACAATAGAACTACAATAAAAACAAATTGCCGCTAGAATAAGTAATGTTCGTTTTAACATGTTTTTGACGCTCCTTTTGCATTGTAAAATTCACTCTTCGGTTACAAACTAAGTTAATAACAATATTGAATCAACCGAATTATTCGTATTTTTATTTAAAAATAATGGACACGAGTGATGAATAAATATACTGTCTCTAAACTAATTATCTATCCGATTAAATCAATGAGAGGAATTGAATTAGACTCCGTTCAAGTTGAGAACATGGGTTTTGCAAATGACCGCCGCTGGATGCTCGTAGATTTGCAGTCTCAGTTTTTATCCCAGCGCAAATATCCGGAAATGGCTCTACTCAAAATACAACTTGGTAGGGATTTGATGAAGGTTACTTTTACTAAAAATAAAAACTCAATGGATATTCCGATTGAAACAGACAGCGCAAATGCATTTCAAGTGAAGATTTGGAACGACTCTGTAAACGCTCACTCCGTCGGCGCTAAATATGACAAATGGTTCAGCAGATGTTTAGGCACAGATTGCAGATTGGTAAAAATCGATAAAGTAGGAAGACAGGTTGATGCAGAATTCAATCCAATTAAAAGTATAACCGGATTTTCAGATGGATTTCCTTTTTTAATTCTTGGCGAGGAATCGTTGAATCTCCTTAACTCAAAACTTTCCGCACCCGTGCCTGTGAATAGATTCAGACCGAATATTGTCTTCTCCGGAGGAAGTCCTCACGATGAAGATGGCTGGAAGCAATTTAGAATTGGAGGAGTTTTATTCTATGGAGTAAAATTATGCTCGCGCTGCGTAGTCACAACAATTGATCAAAATTCTGCCGAGAAGGGTTTTGAGCCGTTAAACACTTTAAAGCTATATCGGAACTTCAATAACAAAATCATGTTCGGGCAAAATCTGATACATGAGGGAAACGGAATAATTACTGTTGGTGATGAAATCAATATTATTTAAGATTCCCGAAATCTCGAATTAAACCCGATAAAACTTCGGGAATCATAATTCATTAGTAATTAATCCCACTCTAAATATATTCTTTCGCCCAGTAAATCTTCCACGCGTCTTCTGACAATTTCCGACTTGTTCTTTTTCCGCACTTCAATTTTTCGGCACAAAAATAAATTCAGAACAACTGACCTCAACGGATTTCAAGATGACACC
>JAHJTX010000096.1 GCA_018829545.1 Bacteroidota bacterium
GTGTCTTCGTGTCTTTGTGGCATATTTTGAATTACAATTTATGTGGCTGCTGAGTAGTAACTTTATTTTTAATATATCGTCCTTACGGGACTAATTACAAAAATGTTAAGTCACAATATTTATGAAAATATGTACTTAGTTCATGCGAAACATTCCCTAAAAATTCGGTTCTAACCTGTTCAAGTTTTTTTAGATTGCCAATAATTTTCTGAGTTTGGAGAAACATTGCTCTAATTTCGAATTCAACTTCAGAAAGCTCGGGACTCAACTTAATTTCATTCGCAATTCCTATCCGATTTTCTTTAATTGAGTTTAAGGCATTCCTTATTTGAAATATTTGAGACTTCCTCTGCCGCCCCAATAATAAAAGCACAGAAATCCCGATGACTATTGTGAAACCAATCAGAAATAAATAATTGTAAAATGGTATTGATAGGAATGCGCTAAAAATTAATAGCGATAATGCAAAAATGAATATTGGCGGGAAGTATATTTTGGAATGCTCAAATATGGATTTTAATTCACCCACCGCTCGCGAAACGATATCCTACTCCTTTAACTGTTTCAATCAAATTTGAGTGAATGCCGAGTTTCTCGCGGATTTTTCTAACGTGAACATCAATCGTTCTATCAACTACAAAAACACCATCTCCCCAAACATCTTTTAAAATTTGATCCCTAGAAAAAACTATCCCGGGGTTTTGGGCAAAATAACTAAGTATCTCAAATTCTTTTTTAGGCAGTACAATTAGTCCGCCCTCTAAATGAATTGTAAACCGATCCCTATCAATTACTAAAGGACCAGAAACAATCTTATTCGATGGATTATCAGCTTTCTTACTTTGAGCAGGCGCTGAAGATTTTCGCAGATTTGCTTTAATGCGGGCAATTATTTTTTTTGTTGAAACCGGCTTCTGCACAAAGTCAGCCGCGCCGATATTTAATCCGTGAACTTCATCTATCTCACTGGATTTAGCGGTCAAAAAAATTACCGGAACATTCTCGAAACCTTCCATTTTTCTAATGCGCTTACACGTTTCATAACCATCCATCTTAGGCATCATTACATCCAATACAACTAAATGCGGGTTATCCTTCATCTTCTCGAGCGCTTCAATTCCATCAAACGCCTCAATAACTTCGAACCCCTCATTCCGAAGGTTGTAGGACATAAACTCAACAATATCTTTTTCGTCATCTACTATTAATATTTTCTTTTTCATTTCATCCGAATTTAATTTCGTTTCCCGATTCCGCAGATTTGTAAATACCTTCGATAATTTGCATCCTTGTAATAGCCTCCTTTAAAGGAGAAAGGAATTCTTGCTCATTTCTAATAGAAGCTATAAAATGCTTTATTTCGTTCTCATACGACTTTCTGAATAAATTTTTTGAATTTGCCGCCGATGAAGGAGTATAATCAATTATGGTTGAACCTTCACGTCTGTAAACTCTTAATGGATTTAGCTGCGCCGTACCTTTTGTGCCATAAGCAGTAAGCTCAAAAGAATCCTTGATTGAATGTAAAGCCCAACTGAATTCAAAATTAATTACCGATGAATTCTGAAATTTAATTAATCCAACGGAAGAATCTTCAACTCCTTGCGTTCTGTGATGATAGTTTTGAACAGAAATCGATTTTATCGGAGGATAATCAAACAGCCATATACTTAGATCAAGCAGAACAATTCCTAAATCCAAAGTTACTCCGCCGCCGGATTCACTCTTTTTTGAAAACCATTTTTCTGCGCTGCTTTGATTCCTGGACCAGCCGCAACGGATATAAAATATTTCTCCCAACTCTCCGCTTGAAATTAAACTTTTCAGCAGCATGGAATCTGGTCTGAATCTAGCGTTCATTCCAACCATCACCTGACAGTTATTTTTCTCCGCGGCAGCTTTGATTTTTAGTGATTCCTCAAAAGTCCTTGTAACAGGTTTTTCAATTAAAAGATGCCTACCGTAACTCAAACAATCGAGCGCAATATCAAGATGAGTATTGGTAGGAGTTGCGATCACTACCGCATCAAGTTCAACGTTGGCGAGCATTTCCCTATAATCTGTAAACCGATTAGGAATATTAAATTTATCTGACAGACTGTTGAGCCGGTTTTTGTTCAATTCCGCAACAGCGGCAATCTCGATCTCTTTTAATTTAGAAAAAGTCGGCAGATGAACTAACTGCCCAATTCCGCCCAATCCAATTATTCCAATTCTAGTTTTTCTATTCAAGCTACGTCTCCTTTTTCAAGGGTCTCTTTCTTTACGAAATTTTTAATTCTTTCCGAGATTCCTTCAGCGTCAATTCCAAGAATTCTATGAAGTTCACTTTGAGTGCCGTGATCTACAAAACTATCCGGCAGTCCTATCCTCAGAATATCGTTTTTATAATTCATATCAGAAATATATTCCAGCACGGCTGAACCGAAACCACCGGCTAAAGCATTTTCCTCTATTGTGACGATCTTTGAATATTTTTTTGAGATTTCATCAATTTGATCAGTATCAAGAGGTTTGATAAATCTCATATTATTTACTGCGGCGGAAATTCCTTCTGAAATTAATTTTGCAGCGGCTTCCTTTGAATATTCAACCATGTTCCCAATTGCTAAAATTGCTACATCTTTGCCGTCAATAACTTTTTCTGATTTACCAAATTCGATCGCTGTAAAATCAGATTTCAATTCAACTCCCAAAGCTGAACCGCGAGGGTAGCGGATAGCGACAGGACCTTCCATGCATTCGACTGCGGTGTAAAGCATATTTCTTAATTCGGATTCATCCTTTGGTGACATGATTTTAATATTGGGAATCATTCTAAGATAGGAAAGATCGAATGAACCATGATGAGTAGGTCCATCGGCGCCAACTAAACCGGCGCGGTCTAAAACAAAAACGACGTGTAAATTTTGGAGAGCTACATCATGAACAATTTGGTCGAATCCTCTTTGCAAAAATGTGGAATAAACAGCCACAACAGGAATAATACCTTGAGTTGCCATGCCCGCTGCAAAAGTAACCGCATGCTCTTCAGCTATTCCCACATCAAAATAATTTTCCGGGAATGTCTTTTGTAAATAATCTAAACCCGTTCCATCCGGCATTGCAGCAGTTACCCCGACCACATTACGATTTTCCTTCACAATATCAACAAGCGCTTTTCCGAATATCGATGTATACGAAGGCGAGCCGCCGGGACCTTTAATTGCCTTGCCGGTAATTTTATCGAACGGAGTTGCCGCGTGCAGTTTTTGAGAATCACCTTCAGCGGGTTTATAGCCCTTCCCTTTTTCGGTGATTGCGTGAACAAGTATGGGACCGTTAAGCGGTTTTACATGATTAAATAATTTTACAAGTTGACCAACATTGTGTCCGTTCACCGGCCCAAAATAGCGGAAGCCTAAAGCCTCGAACAACATACCGGGAGTAATAATAGATTTTATTCCCGACTCGAGACGCGCTGCAACTTTGCGCAAGCGGTCGCCGAAGTTATCAAGCTTTCCGGTTAAATCCCAAATTGCTCCTTTGAATTTATTGTATTCGGGGTGAGAAATCATTTCAGTAAAATAATTAGATATCTGCCAAACGTTTGGAGCTATCGACATATTGTTATCGTTCAAAATTACAATGAGATTACTTTTCAACATACCCGAATTGTTCATCGCTTCGTAAGCCATTCCGCCAGTCATTGCGCCGTCGCCGATAATTGCAATAACTTTTTTATCTAATTTCAGCAGCCTGGATGCTTCCGCCATTCCCACCGCCGCCGATATTGAAGTAGACGCGTGTCCCGCCCCGAATGAATCATATTCACTTTCGGAACGTTTTAGAAATCCTGAAATACCATTCAACTGCCTAATAGTGTTTAATTTGTCTCTTCTTCCGGTAACAATTTTATGCGGGTAAGCCTGGTGTCCGGTATCCCAAACAATTAAATCGTTGGGCGTATCAAAAACTCTATGTAGCGCAACGGTTAATTCTACAGTTCCTAAACCTCCGCCAAAATGCCCGCCAATCTGTGAAATAACATCAACCATATAGGAGCGAATTTCTGCGCATAACTGTTTTAAATCTACGACTTCTAATTTTCTAATATCTTTAGGAGAATCAATTTTGAATAATATTTTACAATCTTCTGCAGTCAACATTTTAGCGCCTTATAACTTTCAATCTAATCAGTGCCTAATTCTTTTTTTAATTCAGTGATTTTTAGCTCTGCTTCCGCTAATTTCTTATAACATTCTTTTGAAAGTTTTACACCTTCTTCGTACAATTTGATTGATTCATCGAGATCGGTTTCCGATTCAAGAAGTTCGGAAATTTTTTCTAATCGATGAAGTGAATCTTCAAAAGTTGATTTTTTTTTGCTCATTAATTTATCTCAATTTCGTCATCATAAAATTTAATTTTTGCTTTTTTATTGTAATCATAATCTTTCGAGCGACTTACTACTTTGCTATCCTGAGAAATTATTGTGAATCCTCTTCTTAGAGTTTCCTTAAGATCGTAGGACTTAATTGTTTTATCTAAAAGCTTAAGTTGAGAATTAATATCCTTAACGGAGGAATTTATATTTGCGTTCAATTTATATAACGAGTTATCCAAACTCTGAGAATAATTTTTGATCAAATCAAAAGGAATATTGAAACCGTAGGATTTGATTGTCTGACCAATTTTTTGATTCATTTCCTCCAGAAGATTCTCAATATTATTTGTGCTAGTATAGGAAAAATCGCTAATAAAGGCAAAAAGTTCCCCCGAATCCGGAGTGGCTAATTCCATTGCCGCCGAAGGCGTTGGCGCTCTTAGATCAGCGACAAAGTCAGAGATGGTAAAATCAACTTCATGACCTACCGCGCTTATAATCGGGATCTTTGAATTGAACACGGCTCGCGCCACAATCTCTTCGTTGAACGCCCATAAATCTTCAAGGGAGCCGCCGCCTCTTCCGATGATGATTACATCCACATCGGTTTCGTTATTCAACCGTATAATGTTTTCAGAAATGCTCTCTGCAGCACCGCTGCCCTGCACTCTTGTAGGAACAATAATTAGTTCAACAAGTGGAAATCTTCTCGATGCGATGTTTATCATGTCCTTAAATGCCGCACCGTCGGAAGCAGTAACTATTCCTATCTTTTGCGGCATGGCTGGAATTTCTTTTTTATAGTGAAGATCAAACAATCCTTCGGTGTGCAATTTTTGTTTCAGCTTTTCAAATGCAGCTTGAAGTTCGCCCTGTCCGGCAGGCTGCATAAATTTTACATCCAGTTGATAGCTGCCGCGAGGCGCAAATACAGAAATCTTTCCGGTGGCTACTATTTTCATTCCATCTTGCGGGGTAAAATAGACTTGACTATTTAAACCCCGCCACATTGTGCAGCTTATTTGCGCGCCGGTATCTTTTAAAGTGAAATACCAATGACCCGATACGTGCGGTTTGAAATTAGAAATCTCACCTATAACATTAATGCTCTGAAAACTTTCCTCAAGATTTTTTTTAATCTCGCCGGTTATCTCGGATACTGTTAAAACATTTCTATTTGAATTTCCGCTCAAGAGTTATTCTTCCTTTCTGAAAACTAAACAGAATTGGTGGTGCCGATTTCCAATCCATGCATTGTTAATTCCTAATGCAATTAAGGATTTATCGTCCTGCAGCCAAATTTTTTCATCCTTCAAAACCCAGCTCTTTTTTCCGCGCTTTGTTAGCGATATAGCCGTATCGTACGCTAGTGGAAAAAGTTTACCTTCGCAATAAACGTTATTCGTAATTATTGTTAGGTAACCCTTATTTTTTGTTATATCAAATACGTTATCGAAAACCTGCGCTTGTAATTCAATAAAATTGTAATAATCTTTTTCGTTGCCTAAGTCATCTTTGCTTGTAGAATATTTTGTGTCTAATCCCTTTTCCGATCTCGGTTTTTGCCGGATGTTATTCCTCTCAAGCTGATTCCAATACGGCGGCGAAGTTATTGTGTAATCAATCTGCTGCTCAATTTTATTCTTTTTTAGAATTGATTTGATCTCAAAAGACGATCCCAATAGCGGTAAAAGTTTTTGAGTTGAAGAGAGATTTTCAATTCTCTTTTGGCAAGTGCCGAAGTATTTTTCATTTATTTCAACACCAATTCCATTTCTCTTGTTTTCTCCGGCAGCGATTAATGTGCTTCCGGTTCCAAGAAAAGGGTCGAATACCCATTCATTTTCTTTCGAAAAAAACTTAATAAACTCTGCAACCAATGATTCCGGATATTTTGCAGGGTGAAGTATTTCATCTTCCTTTCGCCGATTTGGTCTGTGAATAAACCACGACTTCGTGAATTTAATCCATTCCTTACCGGTAAGATTATTCAGCTTATTTTTTAAACTGAATCTTCCCCTCTCGCCGAGATCAATATAGTTATCAGTATTGTTTTTCAATTTGCTTGTGGTTTTAGTATTCTAAAAACTGAATGAGAAAAAATTGGAATAAAGTCCAAGTGATATTTCATGATATTTCACTGAACCCGAAATATCATAATTATACCTATATCTGGTGAATAGCGTAAAAGCATTATAAATTTTTAATAATCCCACGCTTAACTCAGGAGATATTGCAGTGTATCCATTGAAATCGATTGTATAATTTACTCCCGGAGCTATATACTGAATTTGATCCAACTGGAATATATGTTTGTATCCAAACCTTAAAAACTGAGTATTTGCCTCATCAAAAAGATACGAATACTCAATGCCAAAATACCCAACCGGGAAATTATAACCTGATGAATAAAATGAAACGATAGGTATTTCCTTCGATAAACCGAAAGCGCTCTTACCGTCAATAAGATTTAAGGTTGGAGACGGGAGTCCGAATATTATTCCGCCAAAGCAGCATACCGTAAACCAATTTGGATTTGAACTCGATAGTAATTCTTCATCATTTGGGAGAAGAATGTCAAATTCATCGCTTTCATGAAAAATACCCGCGCGGTCTTCTGCAATTATGCGGTATGGTATTACGAGCGAATCAAATTCCAAATCAGATAAATTCAGTTCAAACCGGTGCTCATCATTATATTTTTTCGACACATTAAACTCGGTCTCATCGGCAAAAATAACTTTTGATTTTGTGTCCTCGCTCGTGTAAAACATCAACATAATTTTATACGGTTTGTCGGGAGTAACATAGGAATCAATAATAAAAAATTCTATTTCTGTCTGCGATTCCTCTTGAGCAATCGCGTTTGAAAAAACAACAGTTAATAAAAAAATGAGCGTTAAATATATTCGATTCATTGCGATTTAACATTGTGTTTGATTACGCCAAAATTAAGCAATTCTTGTTAAAAATCTTATTTGTAAAAAAATTAAAAAATGTTTAGCCTAAAATTGATCAAATAGGAATTCATTTTTAACTATATTTGGCACTTCATAATACATAACCGGAGTAAAGTTGAAAATTCTTGTTTCCAATGATGACGGTATAGATTCTTTAGGAATATATGTTTTAGCGAACGCCCTCAAGGAAATTGGGGATGTAACAGTTGTAGCTCCGCGCACTGAGCAAAGCGCTGTTGGTCACGCTATAACAATGAAAATTCCATTGCGCGTTACTGAATATTATAGGGACAATCAGTTCTTTGGTTATGCAGTTGATGGAACTCCTGCAGACTGTATAAAAATGGGAATAAGAAATATTATGAAAGAAGATCCTGACTTGGTCGTTTCAGGAATAAATCAAGGTTCTAATACAGCAATAAATATTATTTATTCGGGAACGGTTTCCGCAGCGCGTGAAGCTGCAATAATGGATGTTCCAGCAATCGCGGTTTCCGTTACCAGCCACGATGCAAACAATTATATTTATGCAGGTAAAGTTGCAAAGCAGATTTCGAAACTAGTTTTAAAAAAGGGTTTGCAGAAAGGAACGCTGTTAAACGTAAATGTTCCCAATCTTTCCGAGGAGGAAATCCAAGGAATTCTTTTGACTAAGCAAGGTAAATCAAAGTGGGACGATATTTACGAAGAACGACATGATCCTTATGGTAAAAAATATTTCTGGCTTACAGGAAAATTAATGGAAGTTGATACTTCCCTTGAAGACGATCAATTTGCCGTTAAAAGCAATTATGTTTCGGTTACTCCAATTCACTTTGATTTAACGGATTATGATACATTCAATTCAATGAAATCGTGGGATCTAAAAAATATTTAGATCCTTACTTAATTAATAATTCACGTTACGCATGTATAGGATTCCGGTGAATTTTCCTTTACAAATTTAGTGACTTCGTGTCTTTGTGGCTCAATTTGTTGTCTTTTCTTTTGCCACCAAGTCACAAAGACACAATGGAACCAAGAAGTGCGTAACAACAGTTAATAAATTCCATAAAAAGCTATAGTGTTAGAATCGGTTAAAATATTTTTCTCCGAAAACGTTTTATTCCTATCAGCGGGAGCAATTGCTCTTGTACTGTTCACGTGGTTCGTTTACAAAACAACCGAAACTTTTATTTCGAACAGATTAAAACTGATATTAATTGTTCTTCGTAGCGCTGCAATTATTCTTATATTTTTACTGATATTTGAACCGCTTCTGAATTTGATTTACAAAAATGAAGTCATTCCGCAGAACCTTGTTTTTATTGATAATTCCAGATCAATCACTCTAAAAGACAGCGCCGGTAATTTCAATTCAATTAGTCGGTTCATGGAATCATTCGATGATATTGATAAAGATAAATTTGCTTTCTATTCTTTTGGGGAGGAGGTTCAGAAGATTGATATTGAAAACTTGGAAGCGCCAAAAATCGTCGGAGATATAACAAATTATCAGATGATTCTTGATACGCTAGAAAAAGCGCAGAATCTGCAGAGCGTTTCAATTTTGAGCGATGGAATTATTAACGATGGCAGCAATTCCGTTTTTTCATCGGAGAGATTTGGGATTCCATTTTATACTATCGGTTTTGGAGACAGCTCCATTTCAAAGGATATTTCGGTTACTAAAATCACTTACAATAAATTTGTTTATGCAGGCAAATCTACTCAGATAAACGCCTTAGTTAAAGCTGAAGAAATAACCGGCGGAACTGTTTCCGTTAAACTAGTTGAAGACGGTAAAATTGTTGAGTCCAAAATTGTTGCACTCGTAGACGGAAACTTAAAAAACGTTCTTTTTGATTATACACCAACAACTGCGGGCATTAAAAAATTATCGGTCGTTGTTGATTACGTTGAAGGCGAGGAAAACATAGCAAATAATTCAAAATATTTTACATTGAATGTACTCGAGAGCAAGGTGAAAATTATCTTAATCGGCGGCGCGCCTTCAAGTGATTTTGCTTTTACATACCGCGCGTTAAAGTCTAACAAAGAATTTGACGTTAATAGAATAATTCAAATATCCGCTAATAGTTATACGAATAATTCTGCTTCAATCAGCGCACTTGATAGCGCTGATGTTTTGATATTAATTGGATTCCCCAAATACCCCAATGCCGCAATCAATAAAAAAGTTTTAAACCAAATTAATAATAGAAACAAACCGTTTTTTATTTTAAGTGATGGTTCCGATCGAAGTGAATTAAAAAGATACGAGCCGTATCTTCCTTTTCAACTGAATAATAACCGACTAACAAATATGCAAGCGCAATTGAATGTTGTTGATAAATATAATCCACTATTCAAATCCGGCGGCGCCGATGCGCAAACTTGGGAGACTCTTCCTCCAATTAGCGTGGAAGGAAACGGAATAAATGTAAAACCAGGAAGTTCATTACTCGCTTCCGCAAGTGTGAGAGGCGTTGATTTAGAAATCCCGCTAATTATTAGCCGGGTTCAAGGTTTAAGAAAATCAATTTCAATTTCGGCTGCAGATATCTGGAAGTGGAAAATGAGACCGTCTTCTTCTTCAACAATGCTCTTCGATAACTTTATGTTAAACTCTGTTAAATGGCTAATGTCCGATACAAATAACGAATTTTTTTCTATCGAATTTAATAACAGCATATTTTATTCCGGACAGACGATAGAGTTAATTGCTCAATTGTATGACGATAGTTTTAATCCTGTTTCAAACGCAGATGTTAAGTGCATTATCACGGGTAATGATTTTAATGTTGAAACCCGCTTGATTTCAAAGAGTAGCGGAATCTATGAAGGAGAAGTAAAAATAAGTTCTCCCGGCGATTATTTTGTTAAAGGCATCGCAATTGAAAACGGCAGCGAAAAAATATCGAAAACAAAATCATTTAAAATTCTGCCGCAGGATTTAGAAAGTTTGGACACAAGAATGAATTCCGCTTTTCTTAAACATCTTGCAGAAGTAACCGGCGGTAAGTATTTCGGGAAAGACGAATTGAACGATTATTTCGAAGAATTGGAAAAGTTAAATTCGGTTCCTCCAAAATTTGAATCTGAAGCAAATGATTTTCAAGTTTGGAATGAAGAAATGATTTTAATCCTAATTGTCTTGATGTTTTCTCTTGAGTGGTTCATCAGAAAAAGAGTTGGTCTGTTATAAAATTATTTAAATCAAACGTGAGTATAATAATGAACTTAATAGAACAGTCGGCTGAATTGGAAACAAGCGATCCCTTAATGGATTCACAGCACACAGAGTTTGTTGAAATCATCAATCTTCTTTATCGTTCAATGAGCGCTATTGACAAGGAAATTGAAATTGAATTAATGAGAAATCTGTTGGATTCGTTAAAAACTCATTTTGACTACGAAGAAAGCATGATGAAAGAAAAAAAATATGTAAACTACTTTTCTCATAAACTTGATCACGATCAATTCTGCAAAAAGATTTCCGATTTCAATGAAAAAATAATAGACGGCACTCAAAGGGTAAATCTGGAGATATTGAATTCCTTAAAAAATTGGTTTGTAAATCACCTTGAGCTGAATGATAAAAAACTGGGCAAGTTTTTAGCAGAAGTAAAATTGAAATGATTTACGAAATTTTTAATTTTTTCCTGCCGAATGAATGTTTGATCTGCAGAACTTATCTTCCACAAGGCAGGCAGATATTATGCGCAGAATGTCATGAATCTCTTCCCATCGCAACTGAAGAAGAAAAGGAACGCCAATTCAATAAAGCTTTCAGAACAAGCGATATTGAAAATTTTGAATCACTTTACTCGTTTACGAAAAATTCCGCGCTTCAGGATTTAGTGCACGAATTGAAGTACAATCAAAGATTCACATTCGGCAAATTTTTGGGTAAATGTGTTGCGGAAGAATTACGTACAAAACTAAATGAATGGAATATCGATTGCTTATTGCCTATTCCGCTTCATCATGTAAAAAGATCGGAACGCGGATATAACCAGGCTTATTATATTGCGAAGGGATTATCAGAATCGTTTTCTATTCCTGTTGATACGAATTTAATTAAAAGAGTAAGATTCACACAGACCCAGACGGCGCTTAATTCGGAGCAGCGTAAATTGAACGTAATGGATGCTTTTAGAATAAATAAAAAGAAGAAGATAAAAATCAAAACCGTAGCTTTAATTGATGATGTGATAACGACAGGTTCCACGATGAAAGAATGCGCCAGAATATTAAAGTCCGCCGGTGTCGAAAAAATCTACGCCATCTCCGTAGGATTAGCTTAGTACGTATTTTCATAAATATTGTGACTTAACATTTTTGTAATTAGTCCCGTAGGGACGTGATATTTATAGAAAGAATAATCAATATAAATCAAAGTCCCGTAGGGACGATATATTTAAAATAAATTTCTGTAAAATGTATTAGCCCATAGCATCATCTATTTCGTCCCGCGTCAGAACCGGGCAAACTTACTGGATAATTGAAGAAGTAATTAGTTATTGTACTTTTTCTTTAACTTATCGACAGCGTTAATACATTTAGCCATTATTTTATACGTCACTGTATTTGTGAAATGATGCACTTAATTACATTCTTTCCGGAGCGGACAAACCGAGCATTTTCAAACCATTTGCAATTACGATTCTCACTGCAGTAATTAAAGCAATTCTTGCTTCGGCTAAATCTCTTTCAGAACCTATTATCCTGCACTCATTATAAAATCGATGGAACAATCCGGCAGTTTCCTCTAAATAGTTTGAAATTTTGTGAGGTTCAAAATTTTCTGCGCTGTATAAAACTTCTTCGGGAAATTGAGATAATTTTTTAATTAGGCTCTGCTCTGTTTCAGAATTTAATTTATCCACGTGTTCGGTTGAGAGTATTAAGTCTTGTTCCGCCGTCATTCTAAGGATTGAACAAATACGCGCATTGGCATATTGAAGATAAAAAACCGGATTCTCGTCAGAGTGCTTTTTAGCCAATTCGAGATCAAAATTTAGATGACTTGACATATTGCGCATTATAAAAAAGTACCTAACAACATCGATGCCAACTTCAGCAACTAATTCATCCAACGTGATGTAATTAGCTTTGCGGGTTGACATTTTAACTATCTCACCTTTTTCGGTTATCGTAACAAATTGGTGAATAAGTACTTTAATTGTCAATACGTTATAACCCAAGCCTGCGCATCCAGCAAGAACATCAGGATATGTGGCGTTATGATCCGACCCAAATAAATCAACAATCAGATCATAATTTCTCTCAAGTTTGTTTATGTGATAGGCTATATCCGGCAGCCGATAAGTGGGCTCCCCAGTTGATTTTACAATTACCTTATCCTCTTGATTTCCTAGCTCTGAAAGTTTGAGCCAAATAGCGCCGTCTTTTTCGTAAGAGAGATTCTTCTTCGAAAAATCTTCGAGAGTTTTCTGGATGTTGTTCTGTTCATATAAACTATATTCATTAAAATATTTCTTGAATACTATGCCGATACTTTCGAGTGACTTTTTAATATCGCTGAATATTTCTTCTTCGGCTTTCTGTTTAAAAATTCCTTCTTCGGATTCATTTGCTAAATTATCGCCAAATTCCACTTGTAATTTCAAAGCAATTTCTTTTATGTATTCACCCTGGTAATATTCTTCAGGAAAGGAAATTTGCTCACCTATTAATTCCAAATACCTCTTTTTTACTGAATCGCCCAGAACGCGCATTTGCCTTCCGGCGTTGTTAAAATAATATTCTCTATCAACTTCGTAGCCAACTGCTTCCAGCATGTTTGCAACTGTATCTCCAATTACGGCGTTTCTTCCGTGTCCAACTGTAAGCGGTCCGGTTGGGTTTGCCGAAACAAATTCAACATTCCCGCGTTTACCCGAATACTTATTTGATCTACCGAAATTTTCTTCCTCTTCAATAATTTTAGAAATTATCCCGGAAGAATAGTTCGGATTGAAAAAGAAATTAATAAATCCAGGTCCTGCAATTTCAATTTTGTCCAGAATAGAACTGTCATATTCAAGAGTATCTACAATTTCTTTAGCAATATCGCGTGGCGATTTATTAAGAGGCTTTGAAAGAAGCAAAGCAATATTGGTACTTAAATCGCCGTGCCCCTGAATTTTAGGAATAGAAAAAATTGGCTCGACTGAACTTAGATAACTCAGTTTAATAGCTGCATTTCCAATTAAGCTAATAAGATAATTTTTCACTCAAACTCCAAAATGAAATAAACGGGAAAGAAGAATACAATTAATTATTATCGGCAGTGTCTTCGATAATAGTAACGGGCGCGTCACCCCAAAGCTTTTCCAAATTATAAAACTGCCTCGCCTCTTTTCTAAATATGTGAACCACTACATCAAAATAATCCAAAAGAACCCAATTCAATGAATCATAACCTTCTTTATAATAGCACTTGATTCCATTTTTTCTTAACTGTTTATCTATTTCGTCCGCAATTGCTCTTACCTGAACGTCAGAATCAGCCGAACAGATCAAAAAGAAATCTGCAATGCTTGATACAGCGCTAAGGTCAAGAATTTTAATATCGCTTCCTTTTTTCGAGAGAATTATTTCCGCAATTGCTTTTGCAAAATTTATAGATTCCATTTCTATCCTATTTCAGTGGTTCTAATTTATAATAATCTTTTCCAATAATTACGGACACATCCAAAAAGTATTCTTTGTTCAACTGCCGGATCACATTCTTTTTATTTACTCCCAAAGATTGGGCAACTTTATTAGCATTTGCAAGGTTTCCAATTCTATCTATCACCAATGTTTCTTCGATAGTAAAGGAAGAATAATTCCCCGAATTTACTACGTCAAATTTGTTAGCCCGCAAATAATCTGTGAATCTATCTGCAATCCCGCTTACACCGCAGCCATTTAATACTTGTAGTTGAATTATTTCAGAGGCAACTTCATCCGAATCTGCTTCACTTACTATTTTCTCTTTTGATGTAAATTTCAGGAATAATGAGTACGACATGTAAATAATCAGCGCAGCAAGAAGAAAAATAATAGCGTTAAGAAAAATATTAGCTAATGCCTTATTCCTGGAGCTAGAAGAATTACGATTTTTACCGGATTGTACTGACAATTTAATATCTGCTTTTTAAAAAAATAACCGAGCGCTTTTTTACTCGGTTACCAAACTTACTAAAAATTCAAAACTTTTCTGTTTTACCTGATAAATCTGTATCCCCGGCTGAGAGGAGAATAAGAATTAAATCCATATGGGTTATAATAATTATTTGCGCCGCCGAGGTATTGAAATGTAATAAAAAAGTTTTCCGAAGGCTGATAATTGATTTGAGCCCGGCTAAGGTAAATTCCACTCAAACTTTTTGCGTGCTCTTCTCCAAAAGAACTGTAAGGTGAATTGACAAAACTAGCGTCAACTTCAATATCAATATCTTCGCTTAACCGGTAAGCCATACTGTTCGTGTAAACGCTCATCGCTATGCCATTGTTGCCGAAAGCAGAATAAGACATGTTCACAGAATGGCTCATGTTAAAATTAGTAGGATTAATAAAACCAAGGTAAAGCGAAGACGGATTTGCGTTAGTTATACTCGATTTTATATTCTCCGGTTTTGTTGGTGCATCACGAAATTGTGAAAACACAGCGCCCGCAGTAAAAATTATAAAGAATGCTATTTTCATAATTATATTTTTCATTTTTTTTCCTTTTACCATACCCTGCAAATAAAGTTTCGGAAATAATAGTTGTTTATTCGATTAACATCAAGTCAATTTTTAACTTTGGCTATCATTTCAATTTCTACCGGCGCATTTATTGGCAGTTCATTCACGCCAACGGCGCTGCGTACATGCTTCCCATTCTCTCCGAAAACTTCAACAAGAAATTCGGATGCGCCATTTGCAACTTGCGGCTGCTTAGTAAATCCGTCCGCGCTGTTTACAAATACGGTCAACTTAATTATTCTTTCAATATTATCAATATTCCCAATTTCAAATTGTATTGCACTTAAACAGTTGATTGCGCAAATTTTTGCAGCTTCTTTACCTTGTTCCAGGGTCACGTCCGCGCCAATTTTACCTTCATATTTTAGTTTACCTTCAACAAACGGTAACTGACCTGCAGTGAAAATTGAATTTCCCTCTCTTAAAACAGGAATGTATGCCGCAAGTGGTTTAGGCGCTAAAGGCAATGTAATTCCCAATTCTTGCAATTTTTTTGAATACATATTTTCTCCAATTTTTGTTACAAATATAGACACTGATTCAGTCAATTTTCAAATGCCGCAACTAATTTATATTTTTATGCATTAAATGAACAATACACTTGCACCTATCTGAGGAATGAATGACCGGGAAAAAATTTAACGACCTTGTTGAAATAATGAGAAAACTACGCAGGGAATGTCCATGGGATGCAGAACAGACGCACGAATCTATAAAATCCGCTACTTTGGAAGAAGCATACGAAGTAGTTGAGTCGATTGACGATAAAAATTTAGAAGAGCTAAAATCGGAGTTGGGTGATTTGCTTCTTCACATAGTTTTTCACTCTGTAATTGCGGAACAGGATAATAATTTTACAATTGATGAAGTTATTGATTCCATTAAAGATAAATTAATAAGAAGGCATCCGCACGTATTTGGAAACGTGGAAATAAACAGCAATAAAGATATTACAAGAAATTGGGAAGCTATTAAACTTTCCGAAGGTAGGAACTCGGTTGTTGAGGGAATTCCAAAAAATCTTCCTGAACTTCATAAAGCATTCCGAATTCAGGAAAAGGTTTCTAAAGTGGGTTTTGATTGGGAAGATAAAAAGGATGTTTGGAAGAAAGTTGAGGAAGAGATTCAAGAATTTAAAAATGCAGAGAATTCCGGTAATCTTTCTGAAATGGAAAAAGAAGCCGGAGATATTTTATTTGCCTTCGTTAATTATTACCGTTTCCTTGGAATCAACGCAGAAAATGCGCTGCGTAAAACAAATGAAAAGTTCACGAAAAGATTTGGTTATATTGAAGAAAAATTAAAACTCGAGAATATATCGATCATAGACGCTTCATTAACAGAGATGGACAAATACTGGGAAGAGAGTAAAAAAATATTTTAGTCTCCGTTATTATATTTTTCATACGCATCAATGATATCTTTAACTAATTTATGACGAACAACATCGCCTTTGTTGAAATAGATAAAATCTACGCCGTCAACATTTTTCAGAATAGATTGAATTTCTACTAACCCGCTGGTGGCTCTTGAAGGCAAATCAATTTGGGTAACGTCTCCGGTGATTATGGATTTTGAGTTGGGGCCAAGTCTTGTTAAAAACATTTTCATTTGCATCGAAGTTGCGTTCTGAGCTTCGTCAAGTATAACGTATGCGTTATTTAATGTTCTGCCGCGCATGAAGGCAAGAGGAACAATTTCTATCACATCTTTTTCGATGTAATTTTTCAGTTGATCCGATGGCAGCATGTCTTGAAGAGCATCATAAAGCGGTCTAAGATAAGGGTCAATTTTATCTCTAAAATCACCGGGTAAAAATCCCAAACTTTCTCCAGCTTCAACTGCAGGTCTTGCTAAAATTATTTTTTGAACTATTCCCTTTTTTAACGCCGCAATTGCAAATGCCACGGCAAGGTAGGTTTTCCCAGTTCCAGCCGGACCAATCGCAAAACAAATATCATTTTTCCAAACACTTTCCGTATACTTATGCTGTGTGGGAGTTTTGGCTTTTATTACGTCTCTTTTGGAGTAGAGAATAATATTATTAAAATCTTTGTCCGTAATTATTTCCTCACCTTGCTTGGTGAGTTCGATAATTGTGTTTACATCGTTTACGCCTAGTTTACCGGAAGTGTTCAAAACGTAAATCATTTCTTTAATTATTTTTTCTACAGCTTTTACTTCTTCAGAATTGCCTTTAATGTAAGCGCTCTCTCCACGGAATGTAACTGCAACACTAAATCTTTCTTCGATCGGTTTAATATTTTGGTCTTTAAGACCGAGCAGCGAAAGCATATCCACATTTTCGATTTTCAGAACTTTTTCTATTTCCGTATTTCCTCCATAAATAATAAAGCCCCTTTTCACTCTAGGTGAAAAAGGGCTTTATTAAAATTTTCATTTAAACAAGATAAAAATTAGTTGCCTTGTGATGGTGGAGCTGGTTTGTAATTTCGTCTTGCTTTCTCATATTTTTCTTTTTCTTCGTCAGAAAGATTAGGAATCTTAAAAACTTGTTTTGGATAAATCAGGTTAGGATCTTTAATCTGATCTCTGTTTGATTTGTAAATTACCGGCCAAGCAAATGGATTACTATAGTGTTCTTTCTTCTTGGCAATTCCCCATAAATGATCGCCTTTAACTACGCTGTAATTAATTTCTTTTGGTTTTTCAATCCAAGCATCCAAAGCTCTTTGCATTTGATTGTGAACTCTATCGTAGAATTCAGGAAGAGCAGATAATTTGTTTTGTTTTAGTCTATCTAAAGCAGCTTGTAGGTCAGCTTTTTCACCTGCTCTAGCTTTAATTTTACCATCTAAATCATCAACTGCTTTTCTGAATCTTGCGATATCAGCTTCTGTTCCGCTTAACATTGCATTGAGTTCATTCATGCAATCATCAAAAGTTTGCAGACCAGCTTTTACTGATTTTAGATTGTTTACTTCACTTTGAAAAGCGTTAACATCTGCAGTTAAATTTGCTTTCTGTTCGGTAAGCCTGTTAACTTCCGCTTGCCATTCTTCAATTGTCATTTCTTCTTCTTGAGCAAATAAATTTAAATTGCTCACGAGAAGAATGCCGAATAATACTACTAAAAATTTTTGGAATTTCATTTAATCCTCCGTGAATTATTGAAAATTTAAATTATTTACTCATTTTTTCTAGGTTAGCTGCTGCTGCTGCTTTTTTGGCTTTGCATTCGTCCAATTTAGCATTTTGCTCAGCAATTTCTCTTTCGAGTTTAGTTTTTTCACTTTTTAGTGAATTGGATTCTTTGGTTAAAGCGGTTACTTCAGATCTTAGAGCATTAAGTTCAGCAAATTGCTCTTCGCTAACACCGCTACAGCCAGTAAGACCAAAAACACCAGCGAGCAACAAAACTGCGACTGCCATCTTGATGAGCTGTTTAATATTAGTCATTTGAAACCTCCTATGAGTGTTGATAAGTTAATAATATGGTTGTAATATAAATATTTTTTTTTTGTTAAGGAATAAAAATATCATTTTATTTAATAAATAAGCCTTTTTTGTACAAAACTCGTAAACTCATTTCCCGCTACAATAATGTGATCAAAAATTTGAATATCCATTATTTTACCGGCATCAACTAACTTTTTTGTAATCTGAATATCTTCGTTGCTCGGTTCCGGATTTCCACTCGGATGATTATGCAATAATATAACATTTGCTGAGTTATTGTCAATCGCAAATTTAAAAACTTCCCGCGGATGTATTAAACTGCTGTTTAACGTTCCAACAGAAATTACTTCATGCTTGATAATCTTATTCGCAGAATTAAGACAGATAACAATGAACTTCTCTTTTACTTCGTCTCTTAAGAGAGGTATAAAAATTTCCGCTACGTCTTCGGGAGAAGTAATTTTAGAATCAGAAATATATTTATTCTGTGAATTTACACGTCTGCTAATTTCGAATGCTGCAGCCAATGCAGCCGATTTATCATTGCCGATACCTTCAATATTTTTAAGAGCGCTTGGCGATTGTGCCGCCAGTGTTGACAGATTACCGTATTTAGTTATTAAATCTTGTCCGACTTCAATAACTGACTTTCCTTTTATGCCAATCCTTAGTAAAATTGCTAGGAGTTCAGCATCACTAAGACTTTGAGCGCCGCGAAGCAGCAGTTTCTCTCTCGGTCTATCATCCAGAGGTAGTTCTTTTACTTTCAGTTTACACCATGTATAATGTAAAAACTATTTAGTTCCTTAATACCCGTAACAGCCATGTAATTTTGTGGATCTAATTCAAGAGCTTTTTTAAAGTACTTCTCCGCGCCGATTTTATTCTCATTAAATAATTTTATTACTCCGAACATAGAAAAAATTTCTGAATCCGTACACCCCATTGATATACATTTATTCAAATAATTTTCGGATGATTGATAATCCTGCATCCTAAAAGAAATTTTTGCAGCCCATTCAACTGCAATAATCTCTCTCGAATTTAATTTCAAAGATTTTTTTATACATTCAAAAGCATGAAGAAACATTTTTTTGTGATTATAAATAATAGCTTTTACTAAATGAACTTCGCTGTTTTGTGTAAAAAGCATCTCCGATCTATTTGCCGCTTCAAGCGCGCGCTGATAATCTTCCTTTTCAATATAAATTTTTGCGAGAAGAATTTCCGCATGAGGCAGAAGCTGCGAACTCGGATAATCTTTACAAAAACCTGAGAGTATTACAAGGCAATCATCAAAATGTTCCAAGTTAAAGAGAGAATAGCATTTAATAAATTTGCTCTGCGCATCTTCTACTAAATTCGGATTATCTAAAAGCTCAAGAGCTTCGTTGTAGAAATTGTTCTTCACTAAAACACTTGCAAAAGCATTTAGGACTAAAGGTTTAGCATCTGAATATGATCCGTAGGCAACGCATAAATTCAGAAGCGCTTTTGGATGACCCATTTTTTCCAGCAACAGGGAATATCCAATCAGTGAATCTTCATCTTCGGGGTGAGAGAATAAAATTGACTTATAAATTTGAATAGCATGCAAATATTTTCCGTCCAATTCAAAATCGGAAGCTTTTTGCAGTTTGTAGCTGATATCATTCATTCTATTCCCATTCAATTGTTGAAGGAGGCTTGGAACTTATATCGTACACTACTCTATTAATCCCTGAAATATTTCGTATAATTTTATTTGAAACAGTTTCAAGAAATTCGTGATCAAATCTAAACCAATCGGCAGTCATTCCATCTGTTGAAGTAACCGCTCTAAGCGCTAGAACGTTTTCGTAAGTTCTGGAATCTCCCATTACGCCAACGCTCTGAACCGGAAGCAGAACCGCGAACGCCTGCCATATTTTATTGTATAATCCGGATTTTATAATTTCTGTAATGTAAATATCATCAGCTTCTCGCAGTAAGTCAATTCTTTCTTTTGTAATATCGCCTAAAATTCTAACAGCGAGTCCGGGACCAGGGAATGGATGCCGTGCAATAAATTCATCCGGTAGACCTAGTTCTCTTCCAATTTCTCTAACTTCATCTTTGAATAATTCCCGGAAAGGTTCAATAAGTTTTAAATTCATTTTTTCCGGTAAACCGCCAACGTTATGGTGAGTTTTAATTGTAACCGATTTCCCCTTAACGGAAACGGACTCAATAACATCGGGATACAAAGTTCCCTGAACTAAAAATTCGGCATTCAGCAAATCCGCACTTTCCTTTTCGAATATTTCAATAAAGCAATTGCCGATAATTTTTCTTTTCATTTCAGGATCGGAAACTCCTTTCAAGCGATTCAGAAATAAATCGGAGGCATCAACGTGTTTAATTTTTAAGTCATAATTTTTATTGAACAATTCGATAATGTTTTTACTTTCATTCTTTCTCATCAAACCGTTATCGATGTGAATGCAATAGAGCTGCTCATCAATTGCCTTCTGCATCAAAAGCGCTGCAACGGATGAATCCACGCCTCCGCTTAGAGCGCAAATGGTATTGGAGCTGCCAATTTTTTTCTTAATTTCATTTATACTTTGTTCAATAAAATTTGCGGATGTCCAATTAGGTTCGCACTTACAAATATCAAAAAGAAAATTTTGAATAATTTTATTTCCCTCAACTGTGTGAACAACTTCAGGATGAAATTGAACTCCGTATATATTTAATTTTTTATTTTCAATTGAGCAAATGGGAGAATTGGCTGTTCTGCCAGTTATCTCGAACGTGCTTGGAAGATTTGTAATTAAATCACCATGACTCATCCAAACAACAGAATCTTTTCGAACATTTTTTAACAGCTTCGAATCGCCCACAATTTTAATTTCTGCTTTCCCATATTCTCTGAATTCTGCCTGCTCAACGCCGCCCTCGAATTTTTTGCAAATCAACTGTAACCCGTAACAAATACCAAAAACGGGAATATTAAGATTGAAAAGCTCCGGATCAACTTGTGGAGAGTCCTCATCGTAAACGCTCATCGGTCCGCCGGATAAAATAATTCCTGCCGGATTAAGCTCTTTTATCCGCACGATGGAAAAAGTATGAGGATGAATTTCGGAATAAACTTTTTGCTCTCTAATTCTCCTGGCAATAAGCTGTGTATACTGAGATCCGAAATCTAAAATTAAAATTGTATTGTTCTGATTCATCTATTTAATTGGAATGTCATTATAAAAAAAACCTCGCTTTGTATGGGCAAGGTTTCAATAATAGTTTAAGTTAATAGGCTGCTATATGCCTCTGCATCAAGCAGATCATCAAGTGCGCTCAAATCAGCAATTTCGAATTTAATCAGCCAACCTTCTCCGTATGGATCAGAATTTAATAACTGCGGCTCATTTTCAAGTTTGGAATTAATTTCGAGAATTTTTCCCGTGCTTGGCGCAAAGAGTTCGCTTACGGTTTTTACAGCCTCAATTGTTCCAAATGATTCGTTTGCGGTAATGCTATCAAGATTCGGATCAATATCAACAAACACAACGTCTCCTAATTCACCTTGGGCAAAATCAGTAATTCCAATCGTTCCAACGTTACCTTCAACTTTTATCCACTCGTGTTCTTTAGTATATTTTAGTCCACCAGGAATATTCATCTTTACCCCTTTAAATTAACTTTGAAATAATTTATCAATTGAATTTGTATCGTAGTCAAAACTAATAAAATGTTCGTTTTCCAAAACTTGTTTATGGAAAGGAATTGTAGTTTTAATTCCTTCAATTGTAAACTCCTCGAGCGCTCTTTTTGCTCTCGCAATTGCGTGATTTCTATCAGTTCCCCAAACAATTAGCTTCGCTATCAAAGAGTCGTAGAATGGAGGAACTACATAATCATTATAAATGTGAGAATCGACTCTTACACCAAATCCGCCGGGAACGTGCAAATACTCAATTTTTCCGGGCGATGGTCTAAATCCATTATCCGGATCTTCTGCATTAATTCGGAACTCAAAGCTGTGTCCTATAGGTTTACGCGGCAAATCTCTTACTTTTTCCCCAGCTGCAACTAGTATTTGCTGCTTAATTAAATCAACATTATTCACCATCTCAGTAACCGGATGTTCGACTTGTATTCTTGTATTCATCTCGATGAAAAAGAAATTTAAATATTTATCAACAAGAAATTCAATTGTACCAGCCCCTTCATAATTAACGGACTTTGCACCGTCTACCGCAGCTTTACACATTTTTTCTCTAACTGCTTCTGTAATCACTGGCGAAGGAGATTCTTCAATTAATTTCTGATGTCTGCGCTGAACTGTGCAATCTCTTTCACCATAATGGTATACGTTTCCAAATTGATCGCCCATAATTTGCACTTCAACGTGGCGGGGACTTTCTATAAATTTTTCGAGATATAATTCAGGATTACTGAAAGCAGCTTCAGCTTCAGAGCTTGCGGTTTGAAATGCTTTTTGGACTTCGCTTTCATTCCAGACAATTCTCATGCCTTTACCGCCGCCGCCTGCGGACGCTTTTAGAATTACCGGATAACCAACTTCTGCGGCAATTGTTTTGGCTTCCTCTATGCTTTTAACAGCGCCTGAACTACCCGGCACAACCGGAACACCAACCGCGCGCATGGTTTCTTTAGCAACTGCTTTGTCGCCCATTCTTCTAATCATATCGGGCGATGGACCTATAAATTTTATATTCGAATCTGCGCAGATTTCAGAAAAGCCGGCGTTCTCTGCAAGGAATCCGTATCCTGGATGAATTGCATCAGCGCCTGTAACTTCTGCAGCGGCTAATATGCTGGGAATTTTTAGATAACTTTCTTTGCTGCTTGGCGGACCAATACAAACAGCTTCATCGGCAAAAACAACGTGAAGAGAATCTTTATCCGCGGTTGAGTAAACAGCTACCGTTGGAATACCGAGTTCCTTGCACGTTCTGATTATGCGTAAAGCAATTTCGCCTCTATTGGCTATAAGAATTTTTTTGAACAAACTTTCCTCAACGATTAATTTTAATTCTTTTCGATCAAAAATAGAGGCTGATTATATTCGACCGGAGTGGCGTTCTCCACTAAAATTTTAACGATTTTTCCACTTGCGTCAGATTCGATCTCGTTCATTAACTTCATAGCTTCAACTATGCAGAGAACATTGCCTTCGGTAATCTGATCCCCAACCTGAGCATAAGCATCTGCATCGGGAGCGGGAGCTCTATAAAAAGTTCCAACAATAGGTGAACGAACCTCATGAAGGTTTGCGGCAGAAACGGGAACAGATTCTTTTGTTTCCTTAGCCGGAGCTTCAACTACACTAGGAGCTGCAACTGTAAAATGATGCGGTTGAGGAAAACCTTGAAATGAATTTGAATTAGTGTTTTTAGAAATCTTTACTTTCAAATCCCCTTCTTGAACTGAAAACTCGGTAATCTTACTTTGTTCAACTACCTTGATCAGTTTTTTAAGTAATGCTATATCCATCTTGTTTCCTTAGTTTTTTACTCTTTCTGAATACTCACCGGTTCTAGTATCAATCTTTAACTTGTCGCCTTCGTTAATAAACAGAGGGACGTTAATTACAGCTCCAGTCTCAAGCGTCGCTTGTTTCATCGCGTTAGTTGCGGTATCTCCGCGGAAACCGGGCTCCGTTTGAACAACTTCTAAATTTACAAATACTGGCAGCTCTGCAGTAATAATATTATCGTCCTGATCCAGCAGCAATTCAACTTCTTCACTTTCTTTTAAAAACTTTTCTCCGCCTCCAAAGTTTTCCGCTTGAACATTAATTTGTTCAAAAGTTTCGTTATCCATTAAGACTAAACTGCCTGAATCTTTATAGAGAAACTGATATTTTTTCCTTTCCACTCTTACAACATCCACGCTTTCGCCGGAACGGAAGGTATTATCTAGAACTTTTCCATTACGCAAATTTTTTAATTTTGTTCTAACAAAAGCTCCGCCTTTGCCCGGTTTAACGTGCTGAAATTCTATAATAGCGTATAAGCCATGCTTAAAATTGATGATTAGTCCATTCCGAAAATCCGATGTACTTGCCATAATTCCTTCTTTATATCTACTGAGTTAAAATATAGTCGTTCGTAAAAATAAATGCAACAAATCAATTTACCTGAGCCAAATATCTTTCTACTTGAGAAAAAGTCTGAGTGGTTTTGTAATCATTTTTTATTATTTCAAACACTTCTTTGGCTGTTTTTTTATCATTGGTCTTTAAGTAATTTATTCCTGCGGCAAGTAAGTATTCTGCATTCTGGGGATTGTATTTGCTGATGTTAGCTGCTTTATAAAAATTCTTAGCAGCTTTTGCAAAATCATCTTTTGCTTCGTAACATGCTGCTGCGCCTGCTAAAGCGGAAGCTACTAAATCTTTATTGGAACCGGAATAATCTTCGTAGTTTTCCAATGCAGCGTCGACATTGCCGAGAAAATATTGCGCATTCGCTAAATAAACTCTTGCAAGTTCGCCCTGCTCGGTTCCGCCATAATTTTCAGCTATTTCCGCTAGTCCAACTACATTTGTGCCTGGTCTTCCATCAATGGATTCCTGATATGCGCCTGCATTATAAAGCGGTAAAACTCTTGATAGTTGTGTAGTTGCAGCTAAGTTATTTTCCTTTACCTTTGATGTATAAAAAAGCACAGCAAGAACAACAACTGCTACGGCGGCAACGCCAATAATAATTTTTGTTTGATATTGTTCGTAAAAAGATTGAGCCTGATAAAAAGTAGTTACCAGCTTATCTTCCTTAATTTGTTTTTTTGATAATTTTTTCTTTTTTGCTAACACACTCGCTCCTATAAATAGTCGTGATTCAAATAAAATTGACGGTAAAATTACTAAAAATTATACTCCAATTCTAATATGATTTGAATATATCCAGGGTAATCCTTCTAAGTAAACTTCAATTCGGTAAACCCCAATTTGCGAAACCAGAAACTCAGCGCCGCTATTTTCAACTGTATCTGCTAATTCTCCGTTCCTAATAAACCTTATAGTTCCACTAATATTTGGAAGGATAACCTTGAGATAAATTTGATTGGAAAATGGAATAGTTTCACCCATTTGATAAACCTTTTTCGATTCCTGAGCAAAAAACCTGAACCCTTTTGCATCAGCCCTGTAATAATTTGAAAAGAAACACTGCCCTTTTTCCAGAGAATTTAATATTAATTTTTTAGCATTTTTTTTTGAAGTCTTTGCCGTATCTATTTTTTTTTCAGTTAGAACGTGCGTTCTTATAGATTTGAATAATATTTTATACGGAAAAACTTCTACTTCAAAAAATCCGAGTAAATTAACTCTGTGTGCGTGGGCGTCAATTCCACCTATTCCAACCACTTTTCTTTCTAATGATAAATCATCCCATAGCCTAAGTGTTTTTTCCTGTGGACCGACAATTGACCTCAATGGATGAACAAAATAATTATACTTGTTTTGTTCTGTTAAGCCTTCCATCCATTCCGACATATGATTCCAGATTTCTATTCCTGTAAAATCAGAAGTGTCCCACTCAGTCCAAGGGTAAGCAGGGTGTTCCTTCATTGAAGTGCGGCTTTCGTGCGGATGTGCAAGGAAACCAATTCCGCCGGATTCTTTAATCTTTTTTACATACTCTTTTGCCGGCAATCGCGTAGAAAAAGTTTTCTCAATCCCCAAAGCTATGTAGTGATTTTGATTCTCTTTGTCGTTGATTTCACACCCGATTAACACAAAAGTATTACCGTACCAGCCCTCAAATCCTTCGTCAAGAGGACGCAGCGTATTATGATCGGTCATAATTATGAAGTCGAGATCAACTTCATTTGCAAATTGAGCGATCTCGTCAATCCTACCTGACCCATCAGAATAAATTGAGTGTATGTGAACTGCACCGACGTATTCAAACATAAATTTTCTTTCGATTGTTAGAATGAGTTTGTATGAATCTAAACTTCAAATAGAGTAGCGTATTCAGTCGAGTGCTGTTTTACCATATCGCTCAATTTATTCATTAAAATGTTTACTCTTTCACTTGGGTCGTCATCAAAATCTTCGTATGCTTGTGCGTTAGCGAACGTATAAATTTCTACAAAATGATTTTTTTTATTCTTTTGTTCGTAAACAGTATAACTTTCGATCCCCTCGGAACCGATGAGAGATTTTAGTTCTTTAATTACGGTTAAATACTCTTCCCGTTTTTCAGGTTCGATGTCATACTTGATAGAAAATATTACTTTTGGCATTAACTTCCTCTTTAATTAGATAATAAAATTTCACCGTTAAATACAATTTTTGCCGGACCCTGCAATGTAAGTTCTTCAAACTCTCCATTGGAATAGTTAAAACTAACGCTTAAAAAATCCCCGCCCCACGTTTGCAGAATTACCGGAGATTGAACTAATCCTTTTAAGTAAGTCGTAATTGCAGCGGCAACAGAACCCGTTCCGCATGCTAGAGTTTCGTCTTCAACACCGCGTTCGTATGTTCTTATTTTTATTCCGGCATCTTCAATTTTTATAAAATTTACGTTTACACCTCCAGGCGCAAATTCATCCGAATATCTTATCTGTCTTCCAATTTCAAAAACATTGAAAGAGTTAATATCGGACTTGTCAAATTCATCAACAAAAAAAACAGCATGAGGCGAACCCGTATCGGCGTAACAATAAGGAATTTCTACGCCATCAATTAATATTCTTCCATCCAAATAAATATTTTTAGGCGGATTAAGTTCGAAGCAAATTTCATTTTCATCAACAATGCTGCCCCGGAATTTTTCACCATTGCAGAAAAAGTTTATATGAGCATCCGAAATTCTGGAAGAATATTCAGAATAACGAATTGCACATCTGGCGCCGTTGCCGCAAAGCGAACCTAAACTTCCGTCACTGTTAAAATACAGCATGCTAAAATCATATTCGGGATTATCGTCGATTATAATAATGCCATCAGCGCCTATTCCAAACCTTCGATCGCAAATTTTTACGATTTCTTCGGAAGTGAGGGTCAGACCGTCATTAAATTTTTTATCAACAAGAATAAAATCGTTGCCGGCTCCTGTTAATTTTGTAAATGTAATTTTCTTCATAATGCTTCGAAATTTAAGGTAATCAGAGTATCAAATCAATAAAAATTGTGCCAATCTAATTTAATTTTGGCAGTTATATTCTTTTCTCTTTAATAATGGGCTTGGACTTTATATATTTGCGCCATGAAGAGTATAATTATTACATTCCTTTTATCTTCAGCAAGCTTGATTGCACAGAATTTTATTTTCGTGAATGAGATCGGTGACTTTGAAGAAGCATCCTCGTTTTCAATTAATCCATCCGGTTTCATTTATGTTGCGGATGTGGAATCGAATGAAGTTGCTAAACTTGATACGTTAGGTAATGTTAATAAATTCGTTGGAGGATACGGATGGAGTATAAGTTCCTTCGATGAACCGGTTGATGTGTTTGCAAATACTCTGCATGTTTATATTGCCGATAAAAACAACCATCGTATTCAAATTTTTGATAAGGACTTGAATTTTCTATCCGAATTTGCTTCTTCAAATGTGGATCGCGAAGAGAATAAGTTTGCATATCCCACAAGCTGCGGAGTCTCTAAACAAGGCGATTTTTTTATCCTCGATTCAGATAACTCCCGCATAATCAAGTACAATTTGAACGGCAACTACATTCTCCAGATTGGAAGCTTTGATGCGGGGCAATATGCCTTGAACGATCCTAAAAAATTTGCTGTCTCAAATTCAGAAAAAATATTTGTCGCTGAAAAAGAAAAAATAATTGTGTTCGATGTTTATGCAAATGCGCTCAATAATTTCCTAACCGGAATAGAAAACAAAAATATTAATATCACCGCCGAGCATCTCTGCATTAATAGTAATAATGAAATAAAGATTTTGACACTCACATCAAATTCACAAAGTTTAATTTCTTTTATTCCGGAAAATCTTATGAAAAACGAAAACATCGTCGAAGTTTCACTTTTTAGAAAAAAACTATACGTGCTAACAGAGAAGAGAATTCTAATCTATACGAGATTGTAATTAGTGCAATACTATCGAGCAATCCACAGCGCCCTATTTTTTTTAGTCCTTTTACTTTTATTTGTAATATCAATTGAATTTGTTTCTTCACTTTTCCCGGAATTAATTTTTCTTCACCCTCTGTTTAATAAGATGTGCTCGTTAATTTGTCATCAAGAGCGTTCTAAACTTATTGTGATTGATCCTTATTCAAGCTTAGTTTGCTCCCGTTGTTTTGGAATATATGCCGGAGCGCTGCTAACAGCATTTGCCGGAATTTTTTTGCCGACAAAATTAAAACCGAGTTTTAAATTTCTTTTAATAGTTTTTGGATTTATGTTGTTGGATGTTCTTTCCTATAATATGGGTATCAGAAATTACTCAAAACTTTTTGCGCTGTTATCAGGTTTGTTTTTCGGATGCGCAGCTTTTTTATATATTTCAAAAGGTGTTGTCGATTTTTATTCAGAAATAAAGCGAAGCTAATTTGAAAAAGTATATTTCATCGTTTGTATGTGGATTCGGGGCAGGAGTTTTGCAAGTTGTTCCGATTGCAAAAAGTTTATCATGTTGTTTGATTATGCCTGCGGCAGTATTCCTCGCCTTAATCCTGGATAGAAAATCAAAAAAGATGACCTGTATTCTCGAAACAAAAACTGCGGTTATGATTGGTTTGTTCACCGGATTGTATGCCGCATTGTTTGGTACTTTTTTCGATTTATTCATCACGTTCATCACAAAGAATAACGATCTAATAGTTCTTTTCCCGCAGCTTCAAGAAATGATTTCAGAAATAGTTTCCGACACAGAGTTAGCAGATCAAGTGATAGCCATTTATGCAAAAGTAATTGAGGACATTCAGCTTTATGGATTTTCTGACATGTACGCTCTATCGGTATTTTTGAGCAATTTTATCATAAATTTAATTTTCAGTCTGATCGGCGCCTTAATTGGAGTGCAGATTATCAATTCAAAAATGGGCGGTAAAATAAGTGGGTAACATTTTAATTTTTCTTTTGCACATAATTTTCGCGATTGTTCTCTTTTGGAAATTCTATAAATACGAAGGTAAATCGGCGGCTTTTCAAAATTTGCTTTTTATTGTTCTCATCTTTGCAATAGGCTGGCCCATTGCAACTATGATTGCCAAATTACTTTTTACTTCCGATGGATTGGGAATTCCCCTCGATGTTGATAAAATATCGATCACCATTCAAAGCACAATTGAATCGTGGACCGGAATTTCTTTAACAAAAAGCGCCTCAGATCTTTTTGATGATTCAGAAAATTTAAACAGACTAATAGACTTCGATACAATTCCATTGCTGATATTAACAATCGGAGAGTTTTTGTTATACAGGGTCTATTACAGAAAAGAGTTTTCTATTGCAGGCGGAAAGGAAAAACAATAACTGCAGATTGAACTTTCTGTTCATTCTTTTGAGGTAGTGGTTCAAATCTCCATTGACGAAGAGAATTAATTGCCGCCGACTCTAGTTTGGAATCGGCTTTCAATAATGGAATTATCCTTCCAACTGTGCCGTCCGGGAGAATTGTAAATCGAAGTTTTACATCTATCTCCTTTGATACGCCTTCTGGATAAGAAGGTAAAAAATAACTGTAAATTTTTCTGATTCCCTTCCCGCCGAAATCAATATCGAAACCAAATTTTCCTTTTGATACTCCGTCGTTTTCGCTGCCGCTTTTACTCTTTAATCTAGCGCTTTCGAGATCAGCCTTTAAACTGCCGGATTGAGAAACTTCATTAGTTTCGTCAGCGTTTTTTACCTTTGGAACAGCAACATCGGATTTACTATCCTTCATCAATTCAGCATTTTTATCGGATTCAGATAAATCCTTCTCAATTTCATTTTTCAATAAACTTGAGGCGCTCGATTTTCCTAATGAACCGAATCCGATTGTAACAAAATCGTCGGTTCCAAATTCCGGTGTAAAAGTGAATGCCATAAAAATTAGAGCGATTGCTGAATGGATAGCAACTGAAATTGTAAGAGATAGTTTACGCGAGTTTCTGTAAATCATTAATGTAACTCTTTTTCTGTTTCAATTGTGAATTTGCTTATCCCCGCTCCTTTGGCAGCATCAATAACTTGAATTACAGAATTGATGTCCGTGTTTTTGTCCGCTCTAATAATCAGGTTTTCATCGCCATTCTTTTTAAAAAGCCCGCCAAACTTAGAGCCAAGAGCCGCTAGCGGAACTTCATCCTTACCGATATATATTTTTTTGTTTTCAGTAATTGTTACTACAACCCTAGATGTAGTAACCTGCTCGTTATTTTTTGCGCCCGGCAGTTTTACTTTTACACCGGATTGAATTACAAATTGTGAAGTAAGCAAAAAGAAGACAAGCAGCAGCATCACAATATCTGTAAGTGATGCAAGGCTAAAAGTGCTTAAAGGCTTGTTTGACATTTCAAATTTCATTACGAACCTACAACTTATTTTCTATTGACTGCTCTTCGATGATGTCTACAACATCATTTGAAATAACTTCCATATCGAGAACTAGTTTATTTATAGAATTGACCAGGTAATTGTAAAACGTAAACGTAATAATTCCAACGGCTAATCCGAAAGCTGTGGTAAGAAGCGCTTCCCAAATTCCTCCAGCCAAATCACTTGGATTTGCCGATCCCTGCAAATCTTCAATTTTCATGAATGCAGTTATCATTCCGGTTACTGTTCCCAAAAATCCAAGAAGAGGCGCAACTCCGGAAATGGTTGCGAGAACAGATAAGCCTCGTTCAAGTTTTCCTATTTCTTGTTTACCAGCAGATTCGATTGCTTCTTTTACGCGTTCATGACCAAGCTTATATTTCTTCAAACCCTTTCTGATGATATTTGCAGCCGGGGATTTTTCTTCCATGCAATAATCTATTGCGCCGTTGATATCGCTCTTTTTTAATAACCCGCGTATTTTAACTAAAAATGCGGGAACGTTTAATTTTGATCTTCTGATTACAATGTAGCGCTCGATAATAATTGCCAACCCTATAACCGACGATAATAAAATCGGTATAAGCAGCCAGCCGCCTTTAATTACAATTGAAAGAATGTTCATACTAGTCCTATGTTTACGGATTAAAATTTATTTGTCAATAAAAAATCTTCCGCTTCAGCAATCGATTTAAAATACCCGATTCGCACGCGGTTCCAAATTCCCTTTTTCTCTAAAGATATTTGGAATATAAACGCATCATAACGTTTTTGCTTCAATCTATTTACTTCTCTTTCAGCTATTTTCTCATTCTGCCAGGAAGATAATTGTATAGTGTACTGTTTCCCATCAAAATAGATTTGATTTGCAACCCGCCTATCGTTCTCAATTACTCTATAAATTCCACTCTTCTTAGTTTCTGCAGCCTTGGGTTTTTCAGATTGAGTAGAAGATATAATCTGCTGCTTTGCCTGCTCAATCTTTTCGCTTTCTTCGGGAGTTAATTTTGAATCTGCAGTTTTTGTGGTTTCAGTCTGCTCGCCATCATCCCTTGACACGGTAATATTGTTTGGCGAAAAAATAAAATACGCGCCAATAATCGAAGCCGCAATAAATCCAATTAGAATTGGTTTTTTATACCAGGGTTTCTTTTCAATGATAATTTTTTCTTCATCTTCTTTCTCGAATTCCGGCGTATCCTTAAAATCCTCCATAGTCATGAATGAACTGCCCAAGACGTGATTCTCTTTTGGTGACTGATATGATTTTGAGGATTTCTCCGGAACGAAGTCAGTTTGAGCGCTTCCATCAAGGACTAGATGTTCAACCTGCTCTGCCGGATCATCCTCACGAAGGTAATCGTCAAGCTGGTCGAACAAGCTTTTCTTTTTATCGTCACTTTTGGTAGTATCGAATTTCCTTGTAACCTCAGGCTGCGGGCTCATTTCAGAAATTAAATCCTCACTGAATCCCCAATCCATTTTCTTTTCAGTTGCATCTTCAGTCTTAACTTTTTTGTCTTTATCTAAAACTTTTTCTTCAATGATTTTTTCTTCTTTAATTTCCGGGCGTTTTTCAATTACAGGTATTATTTCTTCCATCTCGTCTGACTTAACCTGCTGATCTTCAAACAGGGCGTCAAGGTCCAAATCCTTTTCTAGATCGTCAAGATCATTAGATGCATCAATCGGATCAAGCATATCTTCTGTTTGAATCTCTAGCAGTTTGGATTTGCTTGGCGCAGCTTCTTCAGAAGATTGCTCAACTTTCAAAGATTCTTGAACTCCAATTTGATCAACAATATTCTCCAAGGGCTCTTTTACTGTCTCAGATGAACGAGAGCTGAAATCGGCTTCTAAAAATTCATCCCAAATGTTATAATTTTTTAAAATTGTTCCGCTTGAAATTAGTCCATCAAGTTTTCGGTCTAATTCCGCGTAAATGTTCTCAACCGGATTGGCGGATTTAACAATATCTGCCGAAGGAGAAAAATTAATTAGAGGTTGATTAAATCCAAGACTGAATACTTTTTCGTTAAATGTACTTGAATCTGTAGAATGATCATCCAATTCAATTGTTAAAAATAAGTTACGAGTGTCGCTATCAATTTTATCTTTTTGCGGAGTGAAAACTAGGTTAATTCTTTCGGTTTCTTTTGTCAGTAATGATTTTCTTTCTTCTCGAGTAAGAGGTTCTCGTTTTTTTTGAAAGACTCCAATTCCGTTTAGTTTTATTGCTTCATCAACTTCTAATTTGGCTGAAATATTTTTAATCAATGACGAATAAGCATATTCTCCATATGAGCCTGAATAGTTTAGCGATTTTTCAATTATATTAATTAAAGAAGTTCGAGTCATGTTTTTGCTCTTTTACTTTTAGTGCAATAATTTAATTACCAACGGTAATCAATTCCAAATATTATATCAAATGGTTTTTCTTGATATCCTTTCAGAATATAATTATCTCTATTCAACAGATTTTCAAATCCAAAAGTAATATCGAAATTTTTTACGAGACTATAATTTAAATAACACGCCAAATTATAATAATTCGGCAGCTTTTCTGAATTTGTTAAATCCGTATAAGGACTAAACGCAGCATTCACCTTTGTTTTTATAGTGAATCCAAAATCATAATTATAACCATATTCCAAAGCTGATTTGGCAATCGGTATATAAGGAATGCGCTTACTACTCTCTTCAGTCGCATACCGGAAAATCAAATCACCATAGAAATATCCATAAGGTCCCTGGTGAAACATAAATTTCAAAAATGCGCTAATATCGTTTACATTATTCGATGTGTACAATTCAAATCTGCCATCGTTATTCAAATCCTGCATGAAATATAACCCGTCTATTTCAGCAATCGTCATACCTCCGTCAATCTCAAAATATTTTAAGTACTCAAACTTAAGAGCGACTTTGGCGAATTTTTTGTACTTGGTGAAAATTGTTTTGAAATAATCTCCAGCAAAATAAGGGTTAGAATCAATAAAATCTCTCATGGTATTAAATTGAGTGTGAGGCGAATACTCGGCAATCAAGTGAATGCTTTTATCGAAGCTGTACACAAAATTTATTTTAGGAGCCAGCAAATTATTTGTATCCTGCTTTGAGTAATTTACGCCCAAATTTAGTTTAAGATTTTTAATTGCTGTGAATCCCAAATTGAATTCAGTATCGTAATAATTTTGCGTATCGTTAATCAGAAATTTGCTGTCAAAACTTTGTGAAGTAATTCCACCGCTTCCACCGAGACTTAAACCCCAAAAATTAAACTCAATCGAAGCGCTGCCTTTGTAAACGCTCTCTTCAATATTTTGAGGTTTTAAATCGATGAAAGTACCGTATAGGTTAAGTGAGTATTTAAAAGATTTATTCAGAAAATTGGAAAGCAGAACGTTTCCAAAAATATTATCCGTCTCGCGAAGCCAATAATTCCCAAGTGAGTTATAAAGATTATACTTATCACGATAAAGTTTCCCCTTCACAGAAATATTTAGTCCGGGGAGAAAATCACTTTTATTGCTGACAAATATATTGGCAATTGCTGAGGCGCCGGAAACATTATACCCGGCATAATCGACATATTCCTTAACGTCGGAGCCCCAGACGTGCGTATTCAGCATAAAATTTTCCCAGCCGGTTGAATAAATGAATTCACCCAAGGGCAAGGTGCGGATTCCGGCGCCTAGCTTTAATATTCCGTTATTCACTTCAAAATTTTCAAGAAGTTCTTTTTCTTTTTGAATTGGCTCGGTTCTATCAAGATCGGAAAATTCTTCGTTAATTAATTTTGGTCTGAAAAATTCATCCGATATTGTTGAAATAAAAGACGGCTTGTTTTTTTCCATTTTGGGGATTGTAACACTCTGCACGCCGGTAATTACAAAATCCGGAAGTTCGATACTTTGACCTTGATTATCCTGCTGCGAATAAATCCCAGCAGGCAGCGTAGCCATAAATACAGCTATAAAAATAAGTGAGCGGGTTAAATAGTTTTTCATCAACTTTTTACTTTTGCCAATTATAAGTTTCTAAGTTTCTTTTTTGCTTCTGCGCCGAGTTCATCCCCGGAATGACGATTGATAACCACTTGATACATTTCTCTGGCCTGTTTTTTATCTTTAAGTTCCTTATAGCAATCGCCAAGAAGAATTAAAGATTTTGAATACCAATATTCGTAATTAGAAAAAACCGAACGAACACGGACTAAAGCAGAAATTGCATCATTATATTTTTTCTGTTCAAATAGAGTTTCACCGAATAAACATTGTGCTCTCGCTCCGATGTCATCGGTTCTATTCTCGCCCAATTCGCGGAAATACTTTTCAGCTTCCAAATAATTTTTAGCCAGAAGTTCAAGCAGTCCCAATTCTATTTTCGCTTGAGCAGAAAACACGGATTTCTCGTAATAAACAATTATATAGTTAAATGTCTGATGCGCACCGGAGTAGTCCTCAAGTTCAATTTGAACCATCCCCTTTAAAAATTCAACTTCCGCAGCTCTGTTTGAAAATGAAATTGCTTTCAGAGTTTTATCATACAGATTAAACGCAGAGATAAAATCTTTTTGCCCGGAATATATTTTCCCTAATTCGATGACTGCGTCTATTCCATAATCAGAATTCAAGTACTTTTCAATTACGGTCAAGAAATTTTGCTCTGCGTTTTTAGGCTGCTTCATATTTAAAAAACTTTTACCAATCCAATAATAAGCCTCACTTAAATGCTTCCCTCTCGAATACGCCGCCAGATAATTTTTATAACCTTCTACTGCATTTTTATAATCCGCAAGGCTGTAGAATATTTCGCCCTTCATTAGCAATAATTTTTCGGAATATTCGGATTTCGGGTTATTCTTCAGAAACAAATCAACTTCATCAATCGCTTTTTCCGGATTATCAATTGCGATGTAACAATATTGAATTCCGTTGAGCGCATCAAATACAAATTGAGTTTTTGGATAAGACGAAATTAAATGCTTGTAAACTGAAATTGCCTTATCGTATTCGCCAAGATTATAGTATGCATCTCCAATAGAGTACAATGCAATTGGTTTTATAGAAGAAGTGGGATATTTCTTTTCCACTAATTCATAATTTGTGATGGCAGATTCAAAATCGTTCTTTTTAAAATGAATCCACCCTATCATATATTGGGAATCATCCGCATATTTTGATTTTGTGAATCTGCTTTGAAGCAGCTCAAACTGTTTTATAGCTTCGTTGGATTTACCGGTTTGGAATAACGACTGCCCGTACTGATAATACGTAAAATCGTCTCGAATCTTATTTCTGTTCTCAGCAAATAATTCACCGTAAATTTGTGTTGATTTTGCAAAATCCTTAAACCCAAAGTAGCTGTCGGCTAATCTTTGTTTTGCGTCCAAATAGTTTTTGTCTCTCTTAAAATCCGAAACAAACTCAGAAAAATAGAATGATGCATTCACAAAATCCTTTTGATTAAAAAAGCTGTACGCCTTTCCGTATAATGCTTGTGAATAAATCTCGTTATTGACCTTATCTACCCTGTGAAATCTATTTGAAGCTTCTGAATATTTTTCTTGCGCAAATAGTGATTCACCCAAATAGTAATTTACTCTATCTTTTTCAAATCTCGGATCATCCGATGATAATTGCTTCAAGCCACTTTCGGCTTTTTTATAATTGCCAAGAAAATAATTTGACGCCGATATACCGAGCGCAGCTCGGTTCTTTATTTCCTTTTGAACTTCCGTAACTTCCAACACCTTGCTGAATAATTCGCCTGCTTTTCGAAATTCATTTTTATTAAGATATAACTCGCCAAGCAGTACGTAAGCATTCCCGCGTGTATTATTGTCGTAAGACCTTACCGCCAGATTGAAATATTCCTCTGCTTTGCTAAAATCTTTTAAGTCATACTCAATTAGCCCGAGACTGTAGTGCACGGTATGCACGAGGGAATGACCAGGATACTTTCCTAAAAACAACTGATATAACTGCGAAGCAATCTTTCGGTTCCCTATATTCCTTTGCGATTCCGCAGCCCAATAAAGAGAATTAATGGCTAATGTATCGCTTCCGGAATTCGCCAATTTTTCAAATTCTATAAATGATTTCCCAAAATCGCCCAATTGAAAATTGATCCACGCCAAACCGTACTTAATTCTTCTAACGTCTTTTTCACCGGTAAATTTTCCGAGCAGAGAATTATAAATTATCTCAGCATCTTTTAGTTGATTCAATTGAAAATACGAATTGGCAAGCATATAGAGCGCTTGACTGTATTGTTCTTCTGCAAGTTCTTCAATTAGCGGACTAGATAATTCTAAAATGGCGTTGTCGTATTCACGCAGTTGAAAATAGCATATTGCAATCCTTAGCTGCGCGAGCGGCGCTAATTCACTTGCTTTATGGTAGGCAAGCAATTCATCGTAATAAGAAATTGCTTCCGAAAAATTTTCCGTTTTCTCGTAGACTCCCGCAAGACTGTATAACGAATAAACAAGATATTCATTAGGTGCCGCTTCACCGATTGCGCTAAGGAAATACTCCTCTGCTTCAAGAAATTTATTTTCGGATTGAAACGATTTTGCAATCCAATATTGAGACTCTTCACGGAATTCACTTTTAGGATACTCGGTCAATAAAATTAAAAATTTCTCTCTGCTCTTTCTAAGCAAGTTCTGCTTATAATAAATTGTTCCTAATCTATAGAACGCAATGTGTCTAAAATTAGAGTTTTTATAATTATCCGAAAAATTCTCATACTCTGTAACTGACGCTGAAAATTTTGAAAGATTAAATAGGCACTCGGCTGAATAAAACTTTGCGGATGAATATATTTCTTCATCAACAAAATTTTCTGAGGAAACGCTATTGAATAAAAGCCATGCCTGAGAATATTCCTTTTGTGAATAATACTCCATTGCGAGATTGTAATTGTCGCTAACTTGAGCAGGAAGGGTGCCGAACATCAAAAGCAAAACAAGTATGATTAACTTTTTCATAGTCATAATATAATTCCAGAAACAACAATTGCAAAAATGCCTCCGAATATTCCCGCAAATAAATTTACCATATCGTTATCTAGCCACCCTAACCCTCTGAACCGAAGTGATTCCTTATTGCAATGATTTTTCTTTTCAGTAATTCTGTCGCATTCACCGCATTTATATTGAATTTGAAATTTAGCGCCTAAAAAACTATCGAACAGACTTCCAGCAATTCCCGCTGATGTTATTAAGATTAGCGAAATAAGTAAATTGTTATCGAACCAAAAATAACCAGAGAGCGCAATAATTGAGCCTCCAACCATCCCGCCCAAAGTTCCGATAAGTGAAATTCCTCCTGACATTCCTTGTTCTATCTTTTTGAAATTCAAGATATTATACGTATCCGTTTCCTTCAATGTTCCAATCTCAGTAGCCCAAGTATCTGAGCACACTGCAGCTAACGATGCCAAATAAATTATATAATAAATTGGATTATCATCAAATACATTTAGAATAACCAGCAAACCACCAAGACCGCCATTTGCTGCGACTTGTAAATAATCTCTTACACCTGATTTGTTAAAATAACTTTCTACTTTAAGATTTACTTTCAACCTTAGTTTTGAGAGCAGACTCGATAAAATAAAAAACAAAAGTATCGGTACGCTCCACTTCCACCCGCCGAGTCCGAAAATAAATCCAGCTAATAGAAACGTAGCCGCCGCACCACTTGCAGTTAAAAATTTTACTCTATACGAAACAACAGCCACAAAGGCAGCAAGCAGCATACCCTGAATGAAATTAATGAGTAATTCTTTGTTCGGATTTTCAAACAGTATACTCAACAATACTGCGCTGAACAATGGAATAAGTAAATTATCAAGACCGGAGGAAGAAAGAGCTTCGATTACAGTTAGTATTGCTGCAATTAATATTGAAGCCGCAAAAAGATAATACACATCAGCATTAATCGTTACATTAGATTTAATTCCAAATAATGATTCAAGTCCAACTCCCCAGAAAAATAGCACAAGGAATGTTACAATGAAAAATATGAGCGATCCTATAAATGATTTTTTATCTCTTGAAAGAATAAAATAGTTTTTTGAGAATCTTGACCCGAAGAACGCAGCGAGCGAATCGCCGAATGATAATATCAATATACTGAATGAAATAATCCATGCACTATTCCCCCAGACAAGAAGTAAAACCAAATATGATAAAGGAAAATAAAAAATGCCCCAGCTTTTTAGATGCCGCGGATCGATAGATTTAAGAATTGAATTCTTGACTAGAAAAAATGTAAGTATGGCGAGTAAAAAAGAAATCACAGTAAGTGTAATAATATCATCATAAATCAAAGGCGCAATTGAAGCGGCGCTGCCCGCAATAATATGTAGTGCATTTCTCGCGGTACCGTGTTGAATAATATTTTTGCGCCCCAACATTTCTAGAGATATTAGAGAAACAACAATGAGTAATAATAGGATTACAATTGATTCCAAGTTTAAATTCTTAATTATGAGTCCACTCTGAAAAGTCATATTGTTATTAACCCCACGTTTTAACGTGGGGTTAACAAGTTAAAAACAAACTTTCCCAAACGGGTTTTAACCCGTTTGGGGCTTTTCGGAGTGGACTCAATTGTAAATAATCTTTTTTTTAGCGGTAAACTTAAGAAATAGATGTGATAGTTATAAGGTTTGAATAGGATAAAAAAATCCCGCAATTGCGGGATTTTTCTAAATTTATTACTTAAGCAGTTTTAATTCATATTCACTGTTAAGTTTATATTCTTTATCTGCTAAGGCAACTTTAAAACTTTCTACTGCTTTATCCTTTTCACTCATGCCTTTGAAAGCAAGCCCTTTGTAATAATAAGGAGCGCCCTTAGAAATTTTTGAATTCGAAGGTCTAAAATTTATTGCTTTATCGGCTGCTTGAAGCGCCTCGTCATAATTCCCAATTTCAATATTTGCCTGAGCTAAATAAAGATAGGCTGCATCATAGTCGTAATAATTAACGGCTTGCTTCAAATAGTTGATTGCTTGATCGTGTCTACCATTACTCTTTGCATTCTGTCCTAATTGTGTGTAAGAAAGCCCGATAAATTTACGGATCTTGTCGTTTTCTTTTTCGTTCTTATTCAATTCAGTATATTTCGTAAAATTTTCAATTGCTTTATCATATTGCTGAAGTGAATAATACGTTGTTCCAAGTCCGCTATAAGCGTTAGTAAACTTGGGATCGATTTTCACGCATTCGTGAAGAGTTGCTTCTGCTTCATCAAATTTTCTTAATTTCTTTAAAGCTACGCTTTTTTGATAAAGAATATTTGTGTGCACATCTATTTTTAATGCTTGGTTGTATTTTGTAACCGCACCTTCATACTGCCCGGATTTTACGAGTTTATTACCTTCGTTGTATAATTTTGCAGCTTCAGGATCAAGTTCTCCGTTTTGAGCATTGATTGTTACTACTGTTAAAAAAACCAGTAATAAACTAGATAAGATTATTTTCATAGTAAATCCTATTTTTGTTTGTGTTACTACCATGTGCGGAAGACGGGACTTGAACCCGTACACCCTTGCGAGCACTACCCCCTCAAAGTAGCGTGTATACCAATTTCACCACTTCCGCAAAAAATTTGGTATAAAAGATATACTTCGAATCAAACAAAATCAATAGATAAATTCATCCCCATCGATTTTTTCTGAGTTCGTTTTTTTAACAAATTCACTTTCGATTAAGTTCCAAAGAATTTTCTTAGAGGTATTATAAGTGAATATTTACAAATCACCTTTGATTGGTCTGAATGTTATTTCTTCGGGAATGGCGCTTCCCTTTACTTTGTAGAGACTGAATATAACTTCTGCTAAATCGTCCGGCGACATCATGCGTGAAGAAAATTTTGAAAGCGCTTCTCCCTGCCAAATTGGCGTTTTGGTAGCTCCCGGCAATACATTCGTGATGCTAATACCGTTGGAGCGCAATTCTTCCCGCAACACATTTGAATAAGCCAAAAGTCCCGCTTTTGACGCCGAATACACACTGCTGTTTATAAATATTTTTTTTGCGGCAACGGAAAGTATGTTGAAAATTTTTCCTTCTTTTCTTTTAATCATTCCATTAATTGTAGATTGAATTGTGTAAATCGCGCCCTTAAGATTGGTATCAATTATGTCATCAATTTCTTTGTATGAATTTTCAGTGGCATTTTTGAACGAAGTTAATCCTGCATTATTTATCAATCCTGAAATCACAAACGATTTAGAAATTTCTTTTGAGGTTTTGATTATACTTTCGAGATTGCTGACATCCATCGGGAAAAGATGAATACTGCCGGCAAAACCGGAATCATTTTTCATTCTTTCTAAAAGCTCAATTCTGCGGGCAGAAGCAGCAACATTAAATCCCCGGCTTGCAAAACTGTAAACCAGAGATTTCCCTATTCCGGAGGAGGCTCCGGTAATCCATACTATTTTTTCTTTTTCAGGCATTAGATTCTTCTGTGTGATAATAATTCAAGAAATTCCGAACGCGTTCTCGCATCCTCTTTGAAAATACCGTGCATAGCGCTGGATGTGGTCGTAGAATTTTGCTTCTCAACCCCGCGCATCATCATGCACATGTGATAAGCATCCGAGACCACTGCAACGCCGATTGGATCAAGATATTTGTCAATTGTATCTGCAATTTGCTGCGTCATTCTTTCCTGCACTTGAAGACGGCGCGCAAACAAATCCACAATCCGCGGGAGTTTGCTCAGCCCAACTATTTTCCCATTAGGAATATATGCTATGTGAACTTTGCCGTAAAACGGAAGCATGTGGTGTTCGCATAGGCTGTAAAAATCTATGTCCTTTACAATCACCATTTCATCATACTTTTCGTCGAATATTGCGCCGTTGATTACTTGCTCAACTGTCTGAGAATAACCCCTTGTGAGATGTTTGTAAGCGAGCGCAACTCTTTCGGGAGTTTTTAGAAGCCCCTGCCGCTCTGTATCCTCTCCAATCTCAGTAATAATTGACTTAACATTTTCTTCAATCTTCCTAAAATTCATTTGCTTCTCCGCGATATTCAACGTAATTATTTTCGGTTTCATACAATTTTACCGAATATAATTTTCCTTCATTAATTTTTCCATTTAACCGATCCCAAATTGCAACCGTTATATTTTCTGCTGTGGGGTTAATTCCTTTCATAAAATCCACGTCATGATTAAGATGTTTATGATCAAGTTTTGAGATAACATTTTCCTCAATAATACTCTTCAGTACTTTCAAGTCAATTACGTAGCCAGTTACCGGATTTACTTCGCCGGCAACAACAACTTCTAAAGTATAGTTGTGACCGTGACCGTGATAATTATTACACTTATCGAAAATTTCTTTGTTTTCTTCTTCGGAAAGATTTTCGTTATTCAGCCTGTGCGAAGCGCTGAATATGGCTCTTCGCGTAACATAAAGCATAATTATTTCCCCTTAATTGCTTTCAAAACTTCATCAACGTGTCCATTTACTTTTACTTTTGGAAATATCTTTTCAACTTTTCCGTTTTCATCTATGATAAAAGTTGTCCGCTCAATTCCCATGTACTTTCTGCCGTACATACTTTTTTCTTTCCACACGCCATACTTTTCGCATACGTCTCCATTCTCATCGCTTAATAATGTGAATGGAAGATTAAATTTCTCAATAAACTTTTTATGCTTATCAGCAGAATCTTTGCTTATTCCAATTACCGTTGTTTTAAGTTTTTTGAAATTAGGGAAAGCGCTCCCAAATTCGCATGCTTCCTGTGTGCAGCCGGAAGTCATATTCTTTGGATAAAAATATAACACAACTTTTTTTCCTAAAAAATCTTTTAGCGAAACTTTATTTCCTTCAGAATCCGGCAGTTTAATAGCCGGAGCTTTTTTTCCAACTTCGATCATTTTTCTCTCAAATTTACAAGTAAAAATAGTTAATTAATTTCGTCTGATTTGGAACAATCTTGAGTCCACTCCGAAAAACCCCAAACGGGTTAAAACCCGTTTGGGAAAGTTTGTTTTTAGCTTGTTATCCCCACGTTAAAACGTGGGGTTAATAACAATATGACTTTTCAGAGTGGACTCAACAATCTTATAATTTTCTTCCGATCTTCACAGTCACTTGAAACTCTATTTCATTTTCATTTGTAACTCTTCCGCGTTGTTCAGCTACCTCAAACCACGCAACTTTTTTTTCTTTGTTCGCTTCGTTTACAGCGTTTTGAACTGCTACAGTTAAACTTTTTGTTGAAATTCCGACCCGCTCAATAATTTCGAATGATGCCATAAATACTCCAATGAATGGTTTAAAGTTTATTGTCTTGATTAGTGTAACAAATATAAAACATGAAAAGTTTATCTTCAGCACACCTTTTGTTATATTGCGGCTAAGTTATATTGTTTTCACTAAAATTAGATTATTGTGGAAAAAGAAAAAGCTCACGATCAGTTCAAAAAATTCTTAAAAGAAGGTAAGCACAGAATTACGCCTGAAAGATTTGAGGTTTTAGACTATGTTCTCGAATTCAAGGGTCATTTCGGCGCGGACGAACTTTTTGTTGAAATGAAAAATAACAATTCCAATGTTTCGCGGGCTACAGTTTACAACTCTTTGGAACTGCTGGCACAATGCGATTTGCTGTCAAAGCGCAATTTTGGTGAAAATAAATCTTATTACGAATCGGCGTTTAACAGAAAGAACCATGACCATTTGATATGCACGGATTGCGGTTCCATTAAAGAATTCAGCACGGCTAAAATCACGGATATCGTGGATAAAATCTGCACGGATCTTGGATTCGAAAGTTCCGGTTATTCGTTCAATATATTCGGCAAGTGCAGTAATAATACAAAATGCAGTCATCATAAAAAGTAGAATGACTGTTAAATAAATATGAATAAAAAGTATATCCAAAAATATCCGCTGGTATGGCAAAAAGATGATTTGTATTTGGAAATTTTTTGCTCCATTCCAAATATTGCTACCGGAATAGTTTTAACTACCGATGACAGTAAATTCGTAATTGATCCGGGTGACGGTATTTTGCGCGATTTGAATAAAAATTTTTCCAAAGAAGATATTCTGGATTTTTCGGACGTATTTATAAGTCATGGACATCACGATCATGTAGGCGGCGTGTGGTCTTTTTTAACGTATTTATTTGTAATGAAAAGAACGAACCCATTAAACATTTATTTTCCTGAAGGCTGCAAAGAAATCATCAGTATTCATAAAGCTTTTACGGAAGTTTATGCTGCCGAACTAACTTACAGAATAAATTTGAGTCAAATCGATTCTGCGGTTAAAATTAAAATCGGAGAGATAACTGTTGAACCGTTTGAAGTAATTCATAAAGAGCATGGAGAAAGCGGAGATGCGGAGTTTGTGCCTTCCTTAGGTTACAAATTTAATTATGCAAAAAAATCAATTTGTTACGGCGGCGACACTGCATATTGCAAAAACCTTGTGGAAATGGCAAAAGGAAGCGATTTAGCAATAATTGAAGCCGGCGCCGAAAATGAAGACGATGACATGCATATGACAATTGAACAAGCCGTTAAAATCGGTAAAACCGCAAAAGAATTTTTTCTTGTCCACGTCCCAGAATAATCAATTTCCCTTCTGGAAAAGCCTTAATCCTACTCATAATCCTAATCTTGGTCTTAATCTTAATCCTACTCTTACTCTGCCTACAAACAAATACGAGTACGATTATGACTATGATTATGATTAAGATTATGATTAAGATTATGATTAAGATTATGATTAAGATTATGATTAAGATTATGATTAAGATTATGATTAAGATTATGATTAAGATTATGATTAAGATTTAGAAAAACACCTAAATA
>JAHJTX010000097.1 GCA_018829545.1 Bacteroidota bacterium
TCTGGGCTTAGGCGGAAGCGCAACAAACGACGGCGGAATTGGAATGGCTGCTGCACTTGGCTTTAGATTTTATGACGCTAACGAAAAACTAGTTGAACCATTCGCAAAAAACCTTTCAACAATTGAAAGAATCGATCTTCCTGAAAATTACGATGAACTTATGAAAATAGATTATATAACGGTTACTGACGTTACCAATCCGTTATTAGGAAATAGCGGCGCCTCACATGTATATGGTCCGCAAAAGGGAGCGGATGAGTCTGTTGTTAAAAAGCTTGACGAAAGCATGAAAAAATATTCCGAGGTAGTTGAACAGAAATTCAAAAAATCAATTAGCGGAATTTCGGGAGCGGGCGCCGCGGGCGGTTTAGGATTTGCCTCCGCTGCTTTTTTGGATGCGGAAATTATTAGCGGAATTGATTTCATCACAACAGTCTTGAATTTGGAAGACAAGATAATGTACTCAGACGTTGTAATTACGGGTGAAGGAAGGTTAGACGATCAGACTAGATTCAACAAAGTTCCTTTTGGCGTGGCAAAACTGGCGAAAAAATATGACAAAAAAGTTATTGCAGTTGCCGGAATAGTTGACGAAGAAGCAAGGGGCTTTCCGGGGTGCCATTTCGATAAAATATATTCAATTGTTAATGAAATAATATCGCAAGAAGATTCAATGCAAAACACCGGATTACATCTCCATAATTTGAGCCAAAGAATTGCGGTAGAAAATAATTTATAAATTTTACGATTAAGCCTTTGCAAAAACTTCTTCTTTAAAATTATTTACACCGGCAAACTCTTCTTTACTAATAATTCCTTGTGCAATCAATTCACGGATAGTGTTTTCAGTCATCTCGCTCATAAATGCAAATTCGTAGCGAATATCAAGCACGTATGCTTTCAATCTCATCTTTAACATCGGTTTGCCAAAATGCATTTCATTTTTAAATATTATAGCGATGGGTTTATTCAGAAAAACCATTTTTGATACTTGAGCGGCTTGAATTGCAATACCTTTGGCTTTGGCGGTGTCCACATAAACAGGCAAATAAATTTCCGCAACTACCTGGCAGTTAGTTTCTCCGGAGTTCGAATTTGAAACCGACTTATTCATTACGTCACCGTTTGGAATGCTGACAACGGAATCATCCGCAGTAACAATTCTAGTTGAACGCAAACCAATATTTAACACTTCGCCGTAATGCTCGCCTATTTGCACTTTATCACCCACCTGAAAAGTTCTGTCAAAAATTATCATTATTCCGCCAAAAATATTTTTTAAAATATCCTGGGAAGAAAAACCAATCGCCAAACCCATAGAACCTGTAACAACCACAAGAGATTCAGTCGGTGGAGCAAATATCACAAGAACAATCATACTAAGAATTGTGGTCCAGCCAAGAATTCTAATAATTGGAATCATTCCTTTGAGCGTTATTCTGTATTTAGCGCTTTTCTCAGATAAGAGATCAAGTATTTTTGCTAACAGCTTTAAAAAATAAAATCCAACCACAAGAAAAATTATAGACCAAATAATTTTCGAAATTGAAAATATATTTTCTAATTTTTCCTGTACCTCTCCTTCCTCCATTATCGAAGTTTCATCTGTACTTTTTACTTCCCGTGATTTACTATTCTGTATCGTGTCAATTGTACTGTCAGTTTCAGCCTGAACGGAGTCGGCGAAAGTAAGACTGTCATTTATACTCTTAGAGGTATCAGGAATTCCCTGCGCTGAGAGATTTGCAAATAAAAAACAAATTAGTACGCTTAATTGAAATAAGAATCTCATCTGGTAATTTCCTTAATGTAAAATATTTTTATTCTTCAGCAGATTGATAATCTGCATGTATAGTTGAAAATTTATTTTAAAACTATTACCGCGTTTGAAGATAATTCCGTCATCCATAAGACTTGAAAAAAGAAGTTCGGATGATTTTTGATTGGAATTAAAAACCAATGAGTGTTCTTCAATAGTTAAACCATCGTGAAGAATCATTGCCATAAGCGTAAAAAGTTTTTGATCGGACAATTGTTTTAAAAATGAAAAATCCATCTGAACAGTGGGAGAAATGGTAATTTCATTTTCATCAAAACTATCTATTGACCGCAGCCATAAGAACAAGGCAACAGCAATGTTATTGGAGCACAGCGAAATTAGATTTTCAAAATATATTTTGGCAAGATGCTCCCGCTTGGCGCTGTCAGATAACTTGATGAATGACTTTTGTTTCTTCACTGTTTCATCTGCCAAATAATTCAATTTATATCCGCTGATGTTATGTCTTACGGAAATAATTTTCTGCAAGTTTTTCTCGGGCATTTCCACAAGCATTATCTTAAAAATAAAATAGTCGCCAATTTGAATTGTCTTTTGTAAAAATCGCCATGCAAATAAATTGCAGGTAGTTATCCAAAAAACGTTGTTGTGAGTTTTTGTTAGGACGTAGAAAAGTTTATTCAAAGCCTTAAAGCCGCCGACAATTCTTAAAAAGAAATCCTCAAGATTTTCGATTATCGCAATGCGTTTTTCGTTTCCCGCATTAAGCCGTTCAATCATAGCCTCAAAAGAATTTACATCTTCCATTTTAAGGAATGTGCGCATTTCTGTAAGCAAATCTTCTTCAGTATAAATGGTTTTCGAAAATTCGCGGCGGTAAATACTGCAATCAGGCTTAACTCTTTGGAGCGCAATATTTATTAGCGAAGATGTTCCGCTGCCTTTTTCACCGACCAAAACCAACGAGGAACTGTACTGCATATCCCAATGATTATATGCTTTAACAAATTTTTCTAACTCGGCTTCCCGCCCGATGAATAACTTTTCATCATTAACTTGGTCATTGTTGAACAACCTTTTATAAACAAAGGGAAGTCTTTCCATGGAAGTAGAAACCTTTTGCAAATAATCCGCCATCGCTTCGGATAGTTCAGTCGGTCCGGAAGTGTAACCAACCATTGAACTGATGCCTGTAATTGTTTCTTTTACTTTTCCGTAACCGAATTTTATTTTCCGCCAAGACAGCAAAACATATTTTTTTGCTACTGCATAGTAGGATTTAAACTTCTCAATTGCCTCCTGCTTTGCTTTTTCTTTAGAAGCCTGGAGCTTTAGTCTAATAAGTTTATCAATATTTGTTAATTCGGTTAAATCCACCAGCGCTTCTTTGACGGTAGCAGTTAAGTCATTTCCAACTACAGTTAGTATGTTTTTATAATTTGTTGATAGTTCCTTGTATCGGTTAAGCGATCTTTCCAATCCATTCAACGCAATCTGCTTCGCTTCATCATCTCCGGAATTCCCGGATTGTTCAAGTTTTGCGAGAGAAGAAGCCATGTTAAATTCAATCACTCTTGCAGATTCAATAATTTCTGACTTGATGCTATTGACGGAGGCGTTATACTTCTTTTCAATATTTTTGAATGCAGATGATAAATTGTTGATTACAATCGGTTTTATAAGTTCTTTGGGGACGAAAGTTTTTAGATCGCTTAAAGGAATGTGAAACTCCAAATCCTTTTCCCGAATGAATTGATAGTCCTTAGAAAATTGATCAAGATTTTCTTGGAGGCTGCCGCTGAAAGATTTTATATGACCTTCGAGGTCCCTCTGCGAGATATTATCGATGATATTTACGATAAACTGGTTATCAATTTCTTTTACTAAGAATTCCTTTTCCGCAGAAATCACTTTGTCATGAGATTTTTCCGAAGATTGTATTTTACCGCTTGAATAATTCAGAGCATTGAAAATATTTTCAAAAATAACATCTATTTTGGATTTGCTGTAATTATCTTCGTTTTCTAAAAGCTTAAAAGCATTGCCTATTAAATCATTGGCGAACCAAACAATATCCAATATAAATTCTTCACGCCCGAAAACACCGTTAAAGAAATTTGTGTAATCTCTTTCAAAACTTTCAAATTTCTGTTTGCTTTTTTTATCTTCCTCTAAAATTACTTTATCAGAAAAGCGCTTTATTGAATTACCCAGCGTATCAACAACTTTGGCGGAGGATTCTAATTCCAATAATAACTTATGAAGATATGCAGAAACGTTTTCTCTAAATTTTGCGCCCAAAGAGTTTATTTGTGAAAAAGATTTTTCAGACAATTCCTTAAAAATATTATTGAATTTATCATGAAAGTTTTTATCTGATCCATCAGATTTCTCAAGTGAAATTTTATCCATTACAATATTTAAAACAGAAACGTACTCAAAATGAATAATGCCGATATTTTCAAGCAGGTCTTCAGCTTCTTTTACAATTTGTTCGAATAATTTGTAGAGCAGATAAAACTTATACAAGTTTGTCTGTGGAATATTCTGTTTCCAGCGATATTCCTGAGTTCTATTTTTCCGTTTACTCGAGAAATACTTAAAAGTTTTGTAAGCGTTTCGCTCAAAATATTTATTGATTTTCTTAAGCGCTGAATCATTATCTGTGGGAATGAAATAAGCTTCATCGAGAGGGACTGTAACCACGGGCGGGAGTTCAGAGAGAATAGCTTTCACACTCTTGAAAGCGGAAATAATAGTTTGTATAATTTCTTTTTTTTCAGTTTCGATTCTTTCTTGAGTTAGGTAGTCCTCAATCTTATCGAACAAAGCGGCAGTATTAAGGTATTTATCTGACAACACCGAAGAATTCTCAGAATCGGTAAGCCATTTTGAAAGTGACTGATGAACAGTATTAAAATAATTTTTTCTTCCACTTAAAAATTCGTTTACGCCATCAAACAATTGATGATCAAATTTTTCTTGGATTTTTGAAGCGGTTATACCAGACAGTTTATTTTCCATTATTAAAGTGCTAATAAATGTTTTTCTTTACCATAAATTTCATTAATTGCAATTGAATTGTCAAAATAAATGCTGAAAGAAATAATTAAATTATCGCTTTCGCAACACGCTTGTAAACTAATGATAGGAGTAAAAAGTTCAAAAATTGTTATTAGAATATATGACCGAAATTAAAATAAAAACCAGTGGTTTCTTCACTAAAACCCACATCGAGTCTGACGATAAAAGTTTCCATATATAACCGCAAACCTATATTTGAATTATGATGCCATGAATTTATTCTCACCTTTTCAACTGAGTCGTAAACGCAACCAATATCATAACCCAAAACTCCTCCAAATCTAAACCAGAGAGGAAAACGAAGTTCTAAATTTGAAACTGTTGAAATTCTTCCGAGAAATCTATCTTGAGGATAGCCCCGCAATGTTTGATTACCTCCGATTGAGTTGAAAACTTGAAGAGGTAAGTCAGAGCCTGATATAACTTGATTGCTTAAGCGGTAAGCAAAAATAGTTTTTGGGTAAAACAATACAGTGTAATATTGAAATGTAGTGATAAATTTTGTCGAAGCAGCATCATTGAAATCTATGTCCGGAATAAATTCAGTTTCTGCCTGAATAACTACACCATGAGAAGGATTGATAAAGCTATTCCTCGTGTCGTATCTAATATTCAAAATAAAGGAAGAGTAATCTACTTTTGATGGATTGGCAATTAGTCTTTTATAGTTGGGATTGTTTAAATTATTTGGTTTTGAGTAATTATAATTTCTGATGGATTTATATTTAATTCCTATTTGACAAATCAAGCTTTGTCTGAACGCTCTGCTGGCGGTTAAACTGATCTCAAGAGGCTCACGAGTATAAAATATACGGTCTTCAAATTTTGAGGAATTCCCTATACCGAAAAAACTGTTTTTTATCCATTTGTCGTAGTCAACAGTTATATCAACTGCTAACGGGTAAATCTGTCCTTGACGGAGTTCGAAATCGGGAATTGAATAAACAACTCGGTACCATCTTTCTCCCTTAGTACTATTGAAAAATACGATATCAAAAGATTCTTGAAATCCTAGAAAGTTCAGGAAGAAAGTCTTAAATCCGTAACCTAATCCAACATCTGTATCATACGAAATTATTGGCAACGGTTCAAAAGAGGATACGTCTTGTGCCTCAAATTCTTCATTCTTTTCTCTATTGTCACTTTTGTAATTTGAAACATCAATCTCAGCATAAGCGCCATAATGATCGGACGGAAATACACCATTAACAGGTTTGTTAAAAACGGTATTGAATTTAGTTATGTCTTTTTTTGCAAAACCGCCGCTTAACAAAATATAGTCAATACGCCTTGGAACTGTATCATATAAAGCGGTTTTAATTTCACTTTCGTTCAAATCAGTTCCCGTGTACAGTTCATTAGTTGAATATGCAATGTTTGCATTATTTTTTGGATCCCATGTAAAATTCGCAGAAGTGGTGTCATCAGCAAAAGTATCAAATAAATTCGCTGCTCTAAGAAGTGTTTTTATTTCATTCGAGTTTGGTACGGCATTAAAATCACCCCCAATTATTTTCAATTTTTCATCAGGAAAATCATTCGTGAACTCCGCCAACTCGTTTATTTCATTTAATCTTCGTTTCACACCGGTTGAATCTGATGGAGGAGCGGCGGATAAGTGAGTGTTGATCATGATTATAGGAATTCCATCAACTGTTATCTCACCGGCTAATGCATAATTAGATTCATCAACCTGTAATGAAAAATGTTTACCAGTAAGAGAAAATGATCCTGAAATTTTTCGCAGGTCTATAAAACGTAAATTATTTTTTTTCTTTGCCAGTATGGCTAACCCTTCATCAAGATTTGTAGGAACTCCCAGATCAATAACTTTTATTCCCGATAAACAGACGTAGTTTATCTCATCCATTCCTAGAAGCTTAGTGCATAATTTCACAAATACAGTGACGTATAAAATAATGGCTAAATGTATTAGCTCTGTCAATAAGTTAACAAAAGTATAATAACTAATCTAGGGTATTTACTTCCTGCCACTAATAGAATATGGCACAATTAAAA
>JAHJTX010000098.1 GCA_018829545.1 Bacteroidota bacterium
CAGAACCTTACAAAGGCAAAGGCATTAAATATTCAAATGAAATTATTGTTAAGAAAGCCGGCAAAACAGCAGGTAAGTAAAAGTTTAGGAGAATGAATTAGATGCAGAAGCGCGATAAATTAAGATTACAGAGAAAAGTTTCTAGAGTAAGAAAAAATATTTTTGGAACTGCTGATAAGCCTAGATTAACTGTTTTTAGAAGCTTAAATCATATTTACGCTCAATTAGTTGATGACTCAGCTAACAGAACTCTTGCTTCGGCTTCTTCTAAATGCAAAGAAATTTCTGAAGAATTAGGTAAAACAAAGAGTAAAACTGAAAAAAGTAAAATTGTTGGAAAACTTCTTTCATCTAAAGCGGTAGAAGTAAAGGTTTCTACGGTAATTTTTGATAGAGGAAGATATGCTTATCATGGAAGAGTTAAAGCTCTTGCTGATGGCGCACGCGAAGGTGGTTTGAAGTTTTAACCAATTGGCGGATCGTCTAATGGTAGGACTACGCCCTTTGGAGGCGTCTGTAGAGGTTCGACTCCTCTTCCGCCAGCGATCGTATTTAATGAAGTGTACTGAAATTAATGGAGTTAAAATTGAAGCATAAAAAAGTGTCTAACCTTGACGGATTAAAAGAAAAGGTGGTTCATATTAACCGCGTTGCCAAAGTTGTAAAGGGTGGACGTAGATTCAGCTTTAATGCAATTGTTGTGGTTGGCGATGGTAAAGGAAACGTTGGAGTTGGGTTAGGAAAAGCTAACGAAGTTACCGATGCAATTTCTAAAGGTGTTGATGATGCTAAGAAAAATGTATTTAGAGTTTCGATTCATAAGGGAACTATTCCTCACAAAGTAATTGGCAAGTATGGCGCTGGCAAAGTATTACTTAAACCTGCATCTCCGGGTACGGGACTTATTGCCGGCGGTGGAGTTAGAGCAGTTCTTGAATCTGCGGGTATTCAGGATATTTTAACAAAATCCTTAGGCTCAAGCAACCCGCATAACCAAGTTAAAGCTACTTTGCAAGGTTTGTTAAGTCTTATTGACGCCAGAACTATGGCTGCAAAGAGAGGAATGAAAGTTTCAGAATTATTTAATGCCTAATTGAGGAATCGTATGGCTAAGAAAGTTAAAAAAATTAAAGTAACGCAGACAAAAAGCATTATTGATAGACCTAAAGATCAAAAAGCAACAATAGAAGCTTTGGGATTAGGAAGACCGAATTATTTTAGAACTCACAATGATACTCCTCAAATTAGAGGTATGGTTAGAAAAGTATCGCACCTTGTTAAATTTGAAGAAATTGAAGAGTAGAGGATTAAATGGATATCTTAAGTAATTTAAAAAAAGCAGAAGGCTCAACCAAAGCGAAAAAGAGAATTGGACGCGGTGAAGGTTCCGGGCATGGCGGTACAGCAACAAAAGGTATGAACGGTCAAAAATCCAGATCAGGCGCTAAATTCCGTGCTTGGTTCGAAGGTGGACAAATGCCTCTTCAAAGACGTGTTCCTAAAAGAGGATTTACAAATATATTCAAAGTAAAGTACCAAGCTGTTAATGTAGAAAGACTTCAGAAGTTAGTTGACAGCAAAAAAGTTAGCGATGGTGTGATCAATCAAGTTGTGCTTTTTAAGAATGGTTTAATTTCAAAAGCCAACGATGCTTTCAAAATATTAGGCAACGGTGAACTTAGCGCTAAGTTAGATATTGAAGCTTTCGCATTCAGCGCATCTGCAAAACAAAAAATTGAAGCTGCTGGCGGAACAACAAAAGAGATTAAAGCTTAATGGGAAAATTACAAGACACTTTCAGAAACATTTTCAAGATTCACGAGCTTCGGCAAAGAATTCTTTATACTTTGGGATTGTTAGTTATTGTTCGTCTTGGTGCGCATATAACTCTACCCGGTATTGATTCTTATTTGCTCGCCGAGGCTATGGCAAATAAAACCAGCGATAACCTATTGGGATTATACGATTTATTTGCCGGTGGCGCATTCAGCAACGCTGCTATTTTTGCATTGGGCATTATGCCTTATATCAGTGCATCTATTATAATTCAGCTTGCCGGAGCAGTGGTTCCCTATTTTCAAAAACTTCAGCGCGAAGGCGAAGAAGGCAGAAAGAAAATTACGCAGCTAACACGTTATGGAACAGTATTTATTTCTCTGTTTCAATCTTTTGGAGTTGTAACCGGTGTTATCAATAATCTATCTTACAACGGAGTTCCAGTCGTTCCTGCTGAAGTACAAGGAATTGGTTTTGTCTTTTCCTCTGTGGTATTTCTAGTTGCCGGCACAGTATTCATGATGTGGATAGGCGAGCAGATTACGGAAAGAGGAATTGGAAACGGAATTTCGCTCATAATTTTTATCGGTATTATTAACAGATTACCATTTGCGCTGCTTGATGAGGTAAGACTTATATTAGCTGATCAAAGAAACATTGTAATTGAAGTTATTATTTTGATTTTTATGGCTTTGATTATTGCCGGTATAGTTTTAGTTACACAGGGAACACGAAGAATTCCTGTTCAATACGCAAAAAGAGTTGTTGGTAGAAAAGTTTACGGAGGCGTTACACAGTATATTCCGTTAAGAGTTAATACCGCTGGAGTTATGCCTATTATATTTGCACAGTCAATTATGTTCATTCCTGGAACGGTGTTATCATTCTTTCCTGATAATGAATTTTTACAGGCTGTTGCATCGCATTTTCAGTTTACATCTTTTGTTTACTCAGCGGTTTATGCATTGATGATTGTATTCTTCACTTATTTCTATACAGCTATTGCTTTCAACCCGCAAGACGTTGCAGAAAATATGAAAAAGCAGGGTGGTTTTGTTCCTGGAATTAGACCAGGAAAGCAAACTGCAGAGTTCATTGATAATATTTTAACAAAGATTACTTTGCCAGGATCAATCTTTTTGGCTATAATTGCAATTCTTCCGGCTTTTGTTTCAAGGCTGGGCGTGTCTGTTTCGTTTGCTCAATTTTTCGGCGGAACAAGTTTATTGATTATGGTTGGTGTTGCTTTAGATACTTTACAGCAAATTGAATCTCACCTCCTCATGCGTCATTACGATGGTTTTATGAAATCGGGAAAAATGAAAGGACGTAGAGGCGGTATCTAAGTGATACTAATTAAGACAAAAAAAGAAATTGATTTTATTAGAGAAAGTTGCAAGATAGTCGCTGAAACACTGCAGCTTGTAAAAGCGCATGTTAAAGAAGGAATTACAACTTTAGAATTAGATAAACTGGCTGAAAATTATATTAGAAGTAATGATGCGATTCCTGCTTTTAAGGGATATACCCAAGGCGGACCGAATAAATTTCCCGGATCAATTTGTGCATCTGTTGAACATGAAGTTGTTCACGGAATACCGGGAAACAGAATTTTGAATAACGGAGAAATAATTTCCGTTGATATTGGCGTTCTTAAAAATAATTATTACGGCGATGCAGCTTTATCGGTTGCAGTCGGCGAAATTTCTGCTGAAAAGAAAAAGTTGATGGAAGTAACTGAAAAATCTCTTTACCTTGGTATTGAACAAGCCCAAGATGGAAATAGAATAGGCGACATTTCATTTGCTATTCAGAGTTATGTTGATGAGCATGGATTTGGAATTGTTCGCGATTTATGCGGACATGGAGTGGGGAAGTATTTACACGAAGAACCGCAGATCCAAAATTTTGGTCACAGAAACTCAGGTCCTAAAATTAAAGACGGAATGACTTTAGCAATTGAACCGATGATAAATCTCGGTACACACAAAGTTGTTGTAGAATTAGATGGATGGACAGTAATTTCAGCGGATAAATCACCATCAGCGCATTTTGAACATACTATTGCTGTTGTTGATGGAAAACCAGAAATATTAACTATTTGTTAGGATATGGCAAAACAAGGTCCAATTAAAGTTGACGGTATTGTAACAGAAACTTTACCGAATGCACATTTCAAAGTTAAACTCGACAATGAGCATATAATTTTAGCGCATATTTCCGGCAAAATGAGAATGCATTTTATAAAGATATTGGTCGGTGATAAGGTTTCAATAGAATTATCGCCATATGATTTGAATAAAGGTCGAATTACTTACAGGTATAAATAGGCGGAGATGAGATGAAGGTTCGCGCATCCGTAAAGAAAATTTGTGAACATTGCAAAATAATTAAACGTAAAGGCGTTGTTAGGATAATTTGTAAAAACCCTAAACACAAGCAGCGTCAAGGATAATGAAATCTTGGAGGTTTTAGATTGGCTCGTATTGCAGGTATTGACTTACCAAAACAGAAAAAAGCTTTTGTTGGACTGACTTATATTTTCGGAATCGGTCAATACACAGCTAGAGAAATATTGTCTAAAGCTGGTGTTGATGCAGAAAAGAAAATAATGGAATTAACTGAAGAGGAAGTTGCTAAAGTTAGATCCGTTATGACAACCGAATTTAAAGTTGAAGGCGCTCTTAGATCGGAGATTCAACAGAATATTAAACGGCTTATGGATATTGGAACATACAGAGGGTTAAGGCACAGAAGAGGTTTGCCGGTTAGAGGTCAAAGAACCAAAACTAACTCCCGAACAAGAAAGGGAAAAAGGCGTACTGTTGCTGGTAAGAAAAAAGCACCAACTAAGAAATAATTAATAAAGGAGTTTAAGATTTGGTTAAAGTAGTTAAAAAGACTAAAAAGAAAGTTCATGTTGATGCAGTTGGTGTAGCGCATATTAAAGCCACTTTCAATAATATTATAGTTACTATTACTGACGTATACGGTAACACAATATCATGGTCTTCTGCAGGCAAAAACGGTTTTAAAGGATCAAGAAAAAACACTCCTTTTGCAGCGCAAATTTCTGCTGAAGGTGCGGCTAAAGAAGCTTACGATTTAGGTCTTAGAAGAGTTGACGTTTATGTTAAGGGTCCAGGATCTGGTAGAGAAGCGGCTATAAGATCGTTAAATACTGCCGGACTTCACATCATGACAATAAAAGATATTACACCTATTCCGCACAACGGATGTAGACCACCGAAACGTCGAAGAGTTTAATCAGGAGAGAAATTAATGGCAAGATATACTGGCCCAAGCTGCAAACTTTGTAGAAGAGAAAAACAAAAATTATTTTTGAAGGGATCTAAATGTCATTCGGAAAAATGTCCGATTGAAGAAAAGAACTACCCTCCAGGTCAACATGGTTTGAATAGAAGAGTAAAGTTTTCTGAATACGGTGTTCAACTAAGAGAAAAACAGAAAGTAAAAAGAATTTACGGGCTGCTCGAAACTCAGTTCAGGAACAATTTCGAGAAAGCAAATAAACAAAAAGGCGTTACCGGTGAAAACTTAATTCAATTACTGGAAAGAAGATTGGATAACGTTGTGTACAGATTTGGTTTTGCTCCATCAAGAAAATCTGCAAGACAGCTAGTTCTTCACAGACATTTCTTGGTAAACGGAAATTTGGTTAATATTCCTTCATTTCTTCTTGCACCTGGCGACGTAGTAACGGTAAAAGAGAATAGTAAGAAATTAGATATTATTCATAACGCTTTAAGAAAAACAAAAGACAGCGTTTATAATTGGCTTCAAGTTGAAAAAGCAACTTTATCCGGAACATTTCTTCAAGTTCCATCTAGGGAAGAAGTTCCATTAAACGCAAATGAGCAACTCATAGTAGAGTTGTATTCTAAATAATTAAGTAATTATTAAAAGAGGATTCTAAATGAGCTATCCTTTTATAAAGATGCCAGATGGCGTTATATTAGATGAAGCTACAGGTACCGATTCACATGGAAAGTTTTCTATTCAACCTTTGGAAAGAGGTTTTGGAGTTACGTTAGGAAATTCGTTTAGAAGAGTTTTGCTGTCTTCTATTGCTGGGGCGGCTATTACAGCTATCAAAATTGACGGAATACTTCATGAATTTACAAGTGTTCCAGGTGTTGCAGAAGACGTAACCGAGATAATTCTGAACTTAAAGAAAGTTAGGATGAGAATTCTTAACAAAAAAGCTTATAAGATTGAGTTATCGCTAGTTGGTCCATGTAATTTTACAGCGGCAGATTTGCAAAAAAATTGCCCAGATATTGAAATACTAACTCCGGATTTGCATATCGCAACGTTGAATAGCAATACAAAATTAAACATGGAATTAAGATTTGGTTTTGGCAAGGGTTATGTGCCTGCCGGAAATCAAGAAATTGTTGAGCAATCAATTGGATTAATTCCAATTGATTCAATTTTCACTCCGATCAAAACTGTAACTTACGATGTTCAAAACGTAAGAATCGGGGAAAGCAACGAATACGAACAGCTTGCTCTGAATATCACTACAGACGGTTCAATTACTCCGGAAGATGCACTTTCGACTGCCGGAACAATTCTTCGCGATCATATAAATATGTTTATCAATTTTGAAGTTGAGCAAGAGGAACATAAAGTTGAATCTGAAAAAGACGTGGAATCTGAAAGAATTAGAAAAATACTTATTACTCCGGTTGATGATCTTGAACTTAGCGTTCGTTCGCACAATTGTTTAAAAGCGGCTAACATTAAATTACTTGCCGATTTAGTGAAGAAAGATGAAAGCGAAATGCTGAAGTTTAGAAACTTTGGAAGAAAATCTTTGGCTGAATTAATTGAAATCGTAGAAAATTTCGGTCTGGATTTTGGAATGGATGTAGATAAATATATTAACGATAAAACTGAAACTAAATAATTCCCCGTATAAGGTAAGATAATGAGACATAAAGTTAAAGGAAGAAAATTAGGCAGAACTGCTTCGCATCGGTTGGCAACTCTTAAATCTCTGGCTACTTCGCTGCTTAGTCATAAAAAAATCAAAACAACGGTTGCAAAAGCTAAAGAATTAAGATCTTTTGTTGAGCCGATGATAACTAGAGCAAAAGAAGATTCAGTTCATAACAGAAGACATATTGCAAAATTTTTTAATGATAAAGCTCTTGTTCAGGAATTGTTTGGTGATATTGTTGCAAAAATTGGCGATAGAAAAGGCGGTTATACTAGAGTTGTTAAATTAGGCAGAAGACTTGGTGATGCTGCAGAAATGGCAATTATTGAACTTGTTGATTTTAACGATTTGGTTGCAAAGAAAAAAACTACTACAAAGAAAAATGCTACTAAAAAAGCCGATAAGGTAGAAATAGAAGACGCTAAAGTGGTTGAAGAAAAAGTAGACAAAAAAGCCAAAGACGCCGATAAAACAGAAAAAAAACCGGCTAAAAAAGCCGATCCTAAAACTGAAAAGAAAGCAGCTAAAACTACAAAAAAGAAATAATCAGTTTCCAATAAATTTAATAGAAGAGTAATCGTGTTACGGTTACTCTTTTTTTGTTTAAATGATAGAAATCAAATTTGTAAAATCGATCGCAAATTTAAAGGATATTCCAAAGGACGGATTGCCTGAAGTAATTCTATGCGGAAGATCTAATGTGGGCAAATCTTCTTTTATCAATTCGCTATTCAACAAAAAGAATCTAGCTAAAACAAGTTCAACACCTGGTAAAACACGCACTTTGAATTATTATCTGGTTGAAAACAAATTCTATTTGGTGGATTTACCTGGATTCGGTTATGCAAAAGTTTCTAAAAAGGAACGCGAAGATTGGCAGAGATTAATTGAAAACTATTTACAAACATCTGCAAATATTAAACTTGCTTTTCATTTAATAGACAGCCGTCATTCTCCTACTCAACTTGATATTCTGCTTCATAATTTCATACGAGATTTAGAAATTCCCAATAATATTATTTTGAGTAAGATTGATAAATTGAAACAATCGGAAGCGGCGAGTTCAAAAAGAACCGTTGTGGAATTTTTCCCGGAATTGAATTTGGGAGATAATCTTTTTGTGTATTCTTCTATTAAAAACACCGGCAAAAAAGAAATCACACGTTTGCTCGAAAATCTTTTCATTCAATGAAATTCTGATAAAGTTTTAGTATAATTCCACTGCAATTTATGATTTAATCAGATTTATTCTATCTTCTAAAATTGTTTGCAAAATTTAAATTATTTCTTCAGTCGATATTATTCTCTCAGAATGAAGAAATTGATTTTCATACAGTTTAATTTGTAATTTAATGTTGTGTAAATCTTGAAAAATCAACTTTATTCCAAATAATTTAAGAATTTTATGGGCATAGGAAGTAGAAATAGAAAGCGGGTTTTAATTTTCTTGCTTGTTCCAATATTGGTTTCGATTCCGTTTTTTACCGATGACATTATTCTTAAAATTATTTCCTCTTTACTTCTGCTGCTTTACGTTGGATTTATCATTTTTTTGCGTGATTCGCTGCGACTTCCGAATTTTTCGTCAACCGAAAAAGAAATAGAAGAGTACTCTCAACAATCCGGAAACGAAATTCATGAATCTGATGATGGAGAAGGATTTGAATTTGTTTCTCCCAATAAATCCCTTGAAGTGCTTTCGGCATCGGATTTCTCATCAATCACTCCGCGAAAACCAAAAACTTCATTTATTCCATCGGATTTAAAAGAAAATTTCGAAAAGATTGCCTCAGAAAAACCGCCGGCTAATATAAGTCACGATGAGCAGTTCGCTTTTATATTAGAAAAAATTCTAACTGTAATTAAAGAAGCATATCTTGCTCATACCTCAATCTTTTTCTGGTATAATAAGCGCAAAAATCTACTTACTTTAGAAAAATATGTATCCAGTTCATCGGCTGTTATTAATCAAAAATATGTGCTTGAAGATGATATTTTAAGCAAGATAGTTCAGAAAGAGGAACCGCAGTTATTAACAAATATAACTACAAACGCCGAGTCCGATGTTATTAGGTATTATAATACTCCTCAGGGAATAAAAAGTTTTATTGGCGTTCCTCTCTATTATGGCGTGCAGATTGCCGGTGTTCTTGGATTGGATTCAAAAGAGAGCGATGCATTTGGAATAGAAACAATTTATTCGCTTGGCAGATTTGTAAGAGTAATTTCTTCAATCATCACTTTGTTCGACGAGAAATTTTCAGAATCTCAATCCGAACAAAGGTTAAAATCGCTACTCGGAATTTTAGCATCTGATAAAAAGTTTGAGACCGAAAACGAATTGTATGAGGCAATCGAAAATTCCGTAAAGAATTTAATCTCTTGCGATGCGTTCACTTTTGTTTATTTTAATCCGCACGAGCAAAAATTCAAGACATCTAAAATCAATAATAAAACCTCGCTTAAATATATTGGTGAAAATTTAGAAATTGAATTGGCTGGAACTTTAGTCGGGAAATCTATTCTTAGTGGAATGCCAATTAAGATTGATGACACATCAACATTAGAACTTCCGCGTTTTTCTAAGAGTGAAGATCTTACATTTGACGGTTCTTTTTTGGCAATACCATTGACTTATGATGATCAAAATTACGGCGTGTTATGCTTCGAAAGTTTGAAGAAAAATGTTTATACGAATGCCGACGTTGCTTTTATGAAGCGGGCTACAAAAATATTTGCATATATAGTTTATGCACATTCTACCCACTCTGTGTTGAAGGGACTACTTTCTCTTGATTTAGATACGAGACTCATGAACGAACAGGCGTTCAAAGAGAGTGTTAAGAAAGATTTATTCAAAGCAAATAAGCTTGAAGTTCCCGGCGCCTTAGCGCTTATTAAAATTGATGAATTTTTAGAGGAAGGTTCCCTGTTCGAAGGAGACCCATTCCCCAAAGTATTAAAAACCATTTCGCAAATTCTTACTGAAGAGCAGACAGAATTAGTGACAATCGGAAGAATTAAAGACAAGGTCTTCGGTGTTTACTTTTTCAATTCTACAACAAAGGATATTTTCCTTTGGGCAGAAAAACTAAGAATAAAAATTGCAAGAAAACCTATTGCAGTAGTTTCAAAGCAAACCACATTTACGGTTTCTATTGGCGTTGCAACAGCAAGCAATAGGGTCGACATCGATGAAATAATTTACAACGCTGATCTCGCACTAAAAAAAGCCATCGAAAAAGGTGGAAATACCGTCAAAACTTTATAACGCGCATGAATACTTTTATAATAATTGTACTTGATGGAGTTGGAATTGGCGAGCTTCCGGACGCTGATCAGTATAGCGATCAAGGCAGTAATACTCTCCTAAATATTTCAAAGCAGCTTAATGGAATAACCCTGCCGAATTTACAAAAATTTGGGTTGGGAAATATTTCTGGCGATATAGTTGGATTACCTCCCGCAACCAATCCTTTAGCTTCTTACGGAAAAATGGCAGAAGCTTCTTTCGGAAAAGATTCTATTAGCGGTCATTGGGAAATTGGCGGATTAAAAGTAGAAATAGATTTTCCTTATTATCCGGAAGGTTTCCCTGAAAGTATTGTTTCTAAATTTCTTAGTCTAACCTGTCTGAAGGGTGTGCTGGGAAATAAAGCCGCTTCGGGAACGGAAATTATTAAAGAACTTGGCGATGAACACATTAGAACGGGATTCCCAATTATTTATACTTCGGCGGATTCGGTATTTCAGATTGCAGCACACGAAAAATATTTTGGTTTGCAGAAACTTTATGACATTTGTGAAACTGCCCGTTTTGAAATATTTAATGGCAGCGATTCAATCGGCAGAATAATAGCGCGCCCGTTCACCGGCGAAAGTGGAAATTATGAACGAACTACGAACCGGAAAGACTATGCGATTGATCCTCCTGAAGATACTATTCTAGATTATGCGCAAAAGAATGGAATAGAAACTGTTGCTATCGGAAAAATTAACGATTTGTTCAACCACCGAGGAATAAATAAAAAGATTAAAACGAAATCCAACTTAGAGGGAATCGAAGAAATACTGAAAGCGGAGAAAGAATACCAAAATAGTTTGATCTTTGTAAATCTCGTTGATTTTGACGTTTACTACGGACACAGAAATGATCCCGAAGGATTTCACAAAGCGCTGCAAGAATTTGATTCAAACCTTCCAAAAATTATTGACCGGATGGATGACTCCGATCATTTAATTCTAACTGCTGATCATGGTAATGATCCTACGTCTGTAAGCACAGATCACAGCCGTGAGTATGTTCCTTTAATTTATTTCAATAAAAGGAGGAATGGAATAAATTTGGGGATAAGAGAAACCTTTGCGGATGTTGCACAAACTGCCGCGCACTTTTTTAAAATTAATAATTCGTTAAGAGGAAAAAGTTTTCTGAATGAGAAATGAAAAATGCTTGTTTGTGAAAATTCAAAAGAAAAATATAAATTTGCGCTTATAGAATTACATTCAGAATATTAGAGGATAGAAATTGACGCTAGGAAAAGTAATTGGAACTGTTTGGTCGACCCGTAAAGATGAAAGTTTAGTGGGAGCAAAATTTTTAATCGTTCAAGAATTGGATTTGGAATACAACCCAAAGAAATCTACAGTTATTGCTGTCGATTCTGTTGGAGCGGGAGTTGGGGAAGTCGTACTTGTAGCTCAGGGTAGTTCAGCTCGTCAAACAACGTTAACTAAGAACAAACCTGTTGACGCAGTGATTATGGCTATAGTTGATAAATTAGATATTTCACATAAAGAAAATACTTAGGAAATAAAATGCTGCTAGGGCAGGTAATCGGAACGATTTGGGCTACAAGGAAATATGAGACGCTGCATGGTTATAAAATGCAATTCGTGCAACCTTTGAATTCCAGTTTAGAAAAAGTTGGGGATCCGATTATTGCTGTAGATACTGCCGGAGCCGGTTCCGGCGAAATAATTTTATATGTTACTGCAAGCGAAGCCGTAATTCCTATGGATGTTGACATGGCTCCGGTTGACGCTTCCATCGTTGCAATTGTTGATTCAATAAATTCCGAAAACTTAATAGAGAAGTTTTTTTGAAAATCAGTAAGCAATTTACGAATAGAGAAAATCTTTCGTTGGATAAATATCTTCAAGAAATCGGGAAAGTTGAACTTCTTACTCCCAATGATGAAATTAAACTTGCTATTCAATTAAAAGCAGGTGATCAAAATGCCCTCGAAAAACTAGTTAAAGCTAATTTGCGGTTTGTTGTAAGTGTTGCCAAACAATATCAGAATCAAGGATTAACACTCGGCGATTTGATTAACGAGGGAAATCTTGGACTCATTAAAGCTGCTCACAGGTTCGATGAAACACGTGGTTTTAAATTTATCTCTTATGCTGTTTGGTGGATTCGCCAGTCGATTCTTCAAGCGCTCGCTGAGCAATCAAGAATTGTGCGTCTTCCTCTTAACCGCGTGGGTGCGTTAAATAAAATCGGCAGAGCGTACAGTAATTTAGAGCAGGAATATGAAAGAGAACCGAATGCTAATGAGCTAGCAAAAGAACTTGATATGGATATCAATGAAGTATCTGATACATTAAAAATAGCGGGACGACACGTTTCTATGGACGCTCCATTTTCGCAAGGAGAAGAAAATCGATTACTCGATATTATGTTCAGCGATGAGCAGCCAATGCCTGATCACTCACTTATGTCAGATTCTTTGAGAAAAGAAATTGAACGCGTACTGGGAACTCTAACAGAAAAAGAATCAGAAATTATAAAAATGTATTTTGGATTGAATAAAGAGCACGCATTAAATCTCGAAGAAATTGGAGAAAAATTTAATCTCACCCGCGAAAGAGTTAGACAGATAAAGGAAAAAGCAATAAGAAGATTGAGACACACATCAAGATGTAAAAACTTAAGATTATACCTTGGATAAATTTATTATAAAATTATTTTACTTAATTAGGTTTACTCTCATAAGCCTATTGCTATTAGCATTTATTGCCGCCTGCTCTTCTTCTTCATATCACCAAAGATACAGCGACGATACGGATAAAAAAGAAACTCGTGAAAGAAAGAGTAGATTTTCTTCCGAAGAGGATTCTAGCGGGCAAACAAATACTACTGCATATTCCGATCCGGCGCAAGAGAAAGAGTTTGATGTTGAACCGGTTGAAGAAATAATTGTCGATAAAAATCTATTCGTTAATAAATATAAAAAACATGAGATTCTCTCTGAAGCCTTAACAGACAGGGAGAAAATTCTATTTGAAGTTATGAGCTTTTTGGATACGCCGTATCAATTCGGCGGAGATTCTGATTCGGGCGTTGATTGCTCGGCTTTTACTCAAAAGGTATTCGAATCTTCAGTAAATCAAACGTTACCAAGAACAGCCTCGCAGCAGTTTACCACTGGGGAAAAAGTTTCTTCAAAAAATTTACAATTTGGAGACCTCGTTTTTTTTAACACTAGCAAAGCGCGCTATCCGGGTCACGTTGGAATTTACCTTGGCGAAAATTTATTTGCCCATGCAAGCAGAACACAGGGCGTAACAATTTCTTCTATGAATAACGACTATTATTTTAAAAGATTTGTCGGCGGACGAAGAATTGCTATCAGTAGTCAGTAATCAGCTAGCAGCGGTCTGCTATCAGTATTCGGTAGATGGTTCCTAGAATTGAGATTTTGATTGAAACAGCTCATCATTTAATTGATAATAAATGTCATATACTTTAATTTGTTAAAGGAATTTACAAGATAATGGAGATCAAAATGAATTACAGAATTGAAACCGACACTATGGGCGAAGTTCAAGTCCCAACCGATATGTATTATGGAGCGCAGACTGCACGATCATTAATGAATTTTAAAATTGGCGGCGAAAGATTTCCCGCTGAAATGATTAGAGCATTAGGAATTGTAAAGAAAGCAGCGGCTTTGGTGAACAATGAACTTGGAACATTGGCTGATGATAAAAAGGACTTAATAGTAAAAGCAGTCGATGAAGTTATCGCAGGAAAATTAAATGATCATTTCCCACTAGTTGTTTGGCAGACAGGAAGCGGCACTCAAACGAACATGAATGCGAATGAAGTAATTTCAAATCGTGCAATCGAAATGGTTGGCGGTGTGCTGGGAAGTAAAAAACCAATTCATCCTAACGACGATGTGAACAAAGCTCAATCAACAAATGATTCTTTCCCCACCGCAATTCACGTTGCAGTTGTTGAAGAGATTTACAGAAGATTGATTCCAATGGTTACAAAACTGAGGGATTCTTTAGATGCAAAAGCAAAGCAGTTTAAAGACATTATTAAAATTGGAAGAACACATTTGATGGATGCAACGCCTCTAACTCTTGGTCATGAGTTTTCCGGATATGCCCAGCAACTTACTAACGGTCTTGCAAGAATTGATGATTCGCTAAAGAGACTGCTCGAAATTCCAATGGGTGGAACCGCCGTTGGTACGGGATTAAACACACACAAAGACTATGCCGTAAAAGTTGCAGCAATGATTTCCGAAATCACGGGCAAGCAGTTTAAAACCGCTCCAAACAAATTTGAAGCAATGGCGGGCAAGGATGCATTGGTTGAAATTCACGGTGTATTAAAAACTCTAGCCGCTTCATTAATGAAAATATCGAATGATATTCGCTGGCTTGGTTCGGGACCAAGATGCGGTATCGGTGAAATATCTCTTCCGGAAAATGAGCCGGGTAGTTCTATTATGCCGGGTAAAGTCAATCCCACACAATCTGAAGCAATGACGATGGTATGCGCCCAAGTTTTCGGCAATGATGTTACTGTAAATTTTGCAGGCGCAAGCGGAAACTTTGAGCTAAACGTTTTCATGCCGGTTATGGCATTTAATGTTTTGCAGTCGGTTAAATTGATTGCAGATTCTTGTGAAAGTTTTGCCGATAACTGCGTTGATGGAATTACTGCAAACGAAATGAATATTAAAAAGCATTTAGAAAATTCCTTAATGCTCGTCACTTCTTTGAATCCTGTAATTGGATATGATAACGCTGCAAAAGTTGCAAAGAAAGCTCATAAGGAAAACCTCACATTGAAAGAGGCTGCAATGCAGTTAGAATTATTAACCTCGGAAAAATTTGATGAGACAGTAAGACCGGAAAAAATGGTAGGACCAAAACAATAGTACAATATTTTTCAAGAATTTTGTTTCAGTTACCGACTGATAATAATGTCAAATTAGATAGGAGATACATAAATGGCAGATCCAAAAGTTGCTCAAAAAATGCCTTACGTGCAGGAAGTAAAACCAGGCAAATATGCATGGTGTGCATGCGGCGAATCTTCAGCCCAACCCTTGTGTGATGGCTCGCATAAAGGAACAGAATTTAAACCATTAATCGTCGAAATAACCGAGGAGAAAAAAGCGGCATGGTGCGGATGCAAGCACACATCTAATAAACCATTCTGCGACGGCTCCCATTCTAAATTATAAAACCATTTTGCAGAGAAACTGTTTCAATTTTTGTTGATATGAAAATTTGCTTTAGTTGAAACAGTCTCTTTAGTTATTTCTTCTCTAATCATTAAGGAATTCATATCAATATTCTTTAAATTTCCATTCAAATTTTTCAATAAAAGTGAATAATTGTATGACGGAATTCAATGGTATTCTCTCACTCCTTTTTGCAAGTATTGAGCTGGTATTTGTTGTAAACCTATTATTTTTTGCAGAGAAAAATTATATCAACATGCTGGTTATGTTGTTAATTTTTATTCTCGGTGTCTATCAGGTTTATGAATTTTTAATTTGTTTCTTTGGAATGAACGTAAGCAGCGTTGTTTACTGCGCGATATTAGCTATTTCGTTCATGCCGCCGCTGGGATTATTTATAGCTCTTCGGTTAAAGAACTTCAACAGCAAATATTGGTATTTGATTTTTCTGCCCGCATTATTTTTTGTTGTTTATTTCCCGTTGGTTGTAGATCAATTCCACGCAACGTTTTGCACGGTTTTATATGCGTCTATTCATTACCCTTTGGGAATATATTACGCGGCAGTTTATTACCTGCCTATAGTTATCTCTTTAATCATGTATTGGGATTTAGCGAAAAGTGAGTCTCATCCTAAAAGGAAGGCGTCTCTTAAATTAATTCGTAATGGATTCTTTTTAACATTTATACCTGCGGCGTTATTATTTTTTCTGGTGCCCCAAACTGTAATAGCTGTTGAAAGTATTCTTTGCAAAATTGCTTTTGTATTAGCGCTCTATTTATTTTTGTTCGCATTAAAGTTTAAGGCACAATATGAATGACATACTCGAAAATATATTGAATGTATTTTTAATTATTGAAAACGAAGCGGTAATTGCTTTTAGAGCAGTTAGCCATCAAATTAGCGGTGATGATAAATTCAAAATAAATTTATTGAAAGAAAAAGTTGCTGAAGATTTCAGTAATTCAAAAAGTTTTGAAGCTCCCAAGAACAAACTTGGAAAATTTATGACTTATAATAAATTTGCAAAATTAGAATCACAGGGTATGCAGTATAGATTATTCGAGGAGATTTTCGAGTATTATGATGTGCCGGAAAATCCCTTGATTTGCGTTACGCCGGTAGTTGATGGAAAATTATTAAATGGAAATATTGAGGAATAAAATGGATTACCAGCAACAGTCAATTGATGAATTAAGTATTAACACAATAAGATTCTTAGCAGTAGACGCAATCCAAAAAGCAAATTCGGGGCACCCTGGAATGCCTATGGGCTGCGCGCCGATCGGTTATCTTTTATATTCAAAATTAATGAAGCACAATCCTGCGAATTCCAAATGGTGGAACCGCGATAGATTTGTGCTTTCTGCAGGACATGGAAGTACTTTGCTTTATAGCCTGCTGCATCTTTCCGGTTATCAAGTTTCTCTGGATGATTTGAAAAAATTTAGACAGTGGGGAAGTATTACCCCTGGACATCCTGAGTTTGGATTAACCGATGGAGTGGAAACTACAACGGGACCGCTTGGGCAAGGTTTTGCCAATGCTGTTGGTATGAGCGTTGCAGCGAAACATATGGCGGCAAAATTTAATAGAAAAAAGTTCAATTTATTCAATCATCATATCTATGCGATTGCTGGCGACGGCGACATTATGGAAGGTATTACGCACGAAGCCGCTTCTTTTGCCGGACACAATAAACTAGGAAATCTAATTGTCTTTTATGATAACAATGGAATTACGATAGAGGGCAGCGTTTCAATCACAATGTCTGAAGATGTTGCAAAACGTTTTGAAGCTTACGGTTGGCACGTTCAACACATTAAGGACGTCAACGATTTAAAAGCATTAGAAGAATCTGTTGTTAATGCTCAAAATGAAAAAGGGAAGCCGTCAATCATAATTACCGATACCCACATAGGTTACGGCAGTCCAAACAAACAGGATACATCCCATATCCACGGTTCTCCGCTCGGTCAAGATGAAGTAGTTGCAACAAAGAAAAATCTAGGTTGTCCCGAAGATAAAACCTTTTATATTCCGGAGGATGTAACTGCGAACTTCAGCAAAGTAAAAACGAAGGGAGCATCAATTGAATTTGAATGGAATAAACTTTTCGAAGAATACAAAACAAAATTTCCACAAGAAGTCAAATTGTTAATACAAATGATGAGCGGTGAAATAGGCGAGGAGTGGAAAACAAAACTTCCGAAGTTTGAAAGATGGGATGAAAAAATCGCAACTCGAAGCGCTTCATCAAAAGTATTAAATTCAATCGCAGAATTTATTCCAAATTTAATCGGAGGTTCTGCTGACCTGGAGCCGTCCACAAATACTGAGATGAAGAAATTCGAATATTTCTCTTCAACTAATTTTGATGGAAGAAATTTTCATTTTGGAATTCGCGAGCACTCAATGGCGGCAATACTAAACGGCATTGCGTACTACGGAGGATTTATTCCTTACGGCGCCACCTTTTTGGTTTTCTCCGATTATCTTAGACCCGCATTGAGAATTGCTTCAATCTCTCATATTAGTCCGATTTATGTTTTTACTCACGATAGCATCGGACTTGGTGAGGACGGACCGACTCATCAACCCGTTGAACATTTTGCAGCTTTACGTTCAATTCCCGGAATGGTATTGATACGACCCGCTGACGCGAATGAAACATCCTATGCATGGCAGGCAGCCATTGAGCATAAGGGAAGTCCGGTTGCATTGGCATTAACCCGCCAAAAGTTAAGTTTGATTGATAGAACAAAGTATGCTTCGGCAGAAAACCTTTTGAAAGGCGCGTACATTATAAAAGATTGCGGCGGAACTCCCGATATTATTTTGATGGCATCGGGGTCGGAAGTGGAGATGACAATTCAAGCCGGCGAAGAATTGGAAGAGAAAAATATTAAAGCTAGGGTAGTCAGCTTCCCAAGTTGGGAATTGTTTGAAAAGCAATCCGATGAATATAAAGAGTCTGTTTTACCCAAATCGGTTAAAGCGAGGGTTTCTGTTGAAGCTGGAGTTAAATTTGGCTGGGAAAAATATACCGGCTCGGATGGAGCTTGCATAAGTATCGAAAAATATGGGGCTTCTGCACCTTATGAAATACTATTTTTGAAATATGGTTTTACTGTGGAAAATATTGTTGAGTATGCACTGAAATTATTGTAAGAAGTAATTTATCTGTTAGAGATTTTGACACTAAGTACATATTTTCATAAATATTGTGACTTAACATTTTTGTAATTAGTCCCGTAAGGACGATATATTAAAAATAAAGTTACTACTCAGCAGCCACATAAATTGTAATTCAAAATATGCCACAAAGACACGAAGACAC
>JAHJTX010000099.1 GCA_018829545.1 Bacteroidota bacterium
GTGTCTTCGTGTCTTTGTGGCATATTTTGAATTACAATTTATGTGGCTGCTGAGTAGTAACTTTATTTTTAATATATCGTCCTTACGGGACTAATTACAAAAATGTTAAGTCACAATATTTATGAAAATATGTACTAAGTCTCATAAAAAGTTAAAAGAAATCCCCAAATTTATTTCGAGATTATTTCTATATTCATCCGCAAATCTAAATTCATTTCCTAAATTTCTGCGATAATAGAATGAAAGAAAAAATAAAAGCTTTTCTTGTTTTAGCTGACGGCACAAAATACAGCGGTTATATTTTCGGCAGCGCCAAAGACATTGATGGAGAAGTTGTATTCAACACGGGAATGGTTGGTTATCCTGAAACTTTAACCGATCCTTCGTACAACGGACAAATCCTAGTTTTCACATATCCTCTCATCGGCAATTATGGAGTTCCCGCAAAGGAAAAGAATAATAATCTACTTACAAATTTCGAATCGGATAAAATACAAGTAAGAGGAGTAATTGTATCAGATTATTCTCAGCATTATTCGCATTGGGATGCCGTTCAATCACTGGATGAATGGATGAAATCTGAAAGCACTCCCGGCATTTATGGAATTGATACGAGAGCGGTCACAAGAAAATTGCGCGAGAGCGGAAGCATGCTCGGAAGGATCGTTCTTGACGAGAGCTTAGAAACTAATTGTGAAATTGCAGATCCAAATAAAAAAAACTTAGCTTCAGAAGTAAGTATAAATGAACCATACCTGTATGAAAAAGGGAAAAAGAAAATTGTATTAGTTGATTGCGGAGTGAAGAATAATATTATTCGAGCCTTCCTCGGAAGAGATATAAGCGTTCTGCGTGTTCCGCATGATTTCGATTTTTTGAATATCGACGCTGAAGGAGTTTTAATTTCCAACGGCCCGGGCGATCCAGAAAAGTGCGAGAAAACAATTGACAGCACGAGGAAGGCTATAAAAAAAGGGCTGCCTATATTGGGAATATGCCTCGGAAGTCAGATATTAGCGCTTGCTGCGGGAGCGCGGACATTTAAATTAAAATACGGTCACAGAAGCCACAACCAGCCGGTAAACGAAATGGGAACTCGAAGGTGCTTCATTACTTCACAAAATCATGGTTATGCTATTGATTCTAACACTTTGCCCGAAGATTGGCGCGAGTGGTTCAATAACGATAATGACGGAACAAACGAGGGGATTATGCACATTTCTAAACCGTTCTTCGGTGCGCAGTTTCATCCGGAAGCTTCACCGGGTCCCGATGATACAGAATTTATTTTTGACATGTTCGTGAGGGCTTTAAGATGATAAAAAAAGGCAAGCCAAAAAAAGTTTTGATTTTAGGTTCGGGCGCGCTTCAAATCGGGCAGGCGGGTGAATTCGATTATTCCGGCAGCCAGGCAATTAAAGCGTTAAAAGGAGACGGAATTAAAACTGTTCTAATAAATCCAAATATTGCCACAATTCAAACATCAGAAGAATTTGCAGATCAAGTTTATTTCCTTCCCATTAAAGCTGAATTTGTTGAGCAAATTATTGAAAGAGAACAACCGGACGGAATACTATTAGGCTTCGGCGGACAGACAGCATTAAATACAGGAGTAGAACTTTACGACAAAGGAATACTTGATAAACACAACGTTAAAGTACTCGGCACATCGGTTGAAACAATTAAAAATACCGAGGACAGATTTCTGTTTAATAAATGCGTTGAAGAAGCCGGATTAAAAAGCGCTTTAAGCAGAACCGTTCATAATGTGGAAGAAGCATTGAACGCGGCGGATAAAATTGGTTATCCCGTAATGATCAGAATTGCGTATGCCCTTGGAGGTCTGGGTTCCGGAATTGTAAATAACCGGAACGAGCTTTTGGAGAAAACTTCGAGAGCATTTTCTTTTACAAAACAGATACTAATCGAAGAATCACTTTACGGGTGGAAGGAAGTTGAATACGAAATTGTCCGCGACGTTTACAACAACTGCATTACAGTATGCTCGATGGAAAATGTGGACCCAATGGGCATTCACACCGGCGACAGCGTTGTTGTTGCGCCCGTTCAAACATTATCTGCGCAGGAGAATTTTCAACTACGCTCGATAGGAATTAAGCTCATTCGTCACCTTGGAATTATTGGTGAATGCAATATACAATACGCTCTTTCGCCGTATTCAAACGATTATAGAATAATTGAAGTGAATGCTCGATTGAGTAGAAGTTCCGCGCTCGCTTCAAAAGCAACCGGCTATCCGCTGGCATTTATTGCTACAAAACTTGCGATAGGATATAATCTTAACGAAATCGAAAATATTATCACTAAAGAAACATCATCGTGTTTTGAGCCCGCACTCGATTACATCGTTCTAAAATTCCCGCGTTGGGATCTTCAAAAATTTAAGCAGGTAAGCACATTACTCGGATCGGAAATGAAATCGGTCGGAGAAGTGATGGCTATTGGCAGAACTTTTGAAGAAGTTCTGCAGAAAGCAATTAGAATGCTCGATATCAATATGGATGGTTTTGAGGCAGAGAGTATATTCGCTGATAATTTGAATGAACAGCTAGAAAAACCAAGCGACAAAAGAATTCATTTTATTGCTCAAGCTCTAAATTCCGGAATTGGAGTTGATGAGATAAACCAACTGACAAAGATCGATAAATGGTTCTTGTACAAAATGAAAAACATCATCGATCACTCAAAACTTATTGAAGGGAAAAATATAGCTGATGTTGAAACAGACTTGCTGCGAAGGCTTAAGCAGTTGGGATTTTCCGACAAGCAAATAGCCTCGAAAACAAATTCAACTGAAATGGAAGTGAGAGGTCTGAGGAAAGAGTTGGGCGTAATTCCATTTATAAATCAAATAGATACACTAGCTGCTGAGTACCCAGCCCAAACAAATTATCTGTATATCACGTATAACAGCATTGAGGATGATATTATCCCCGGCGACGAGAATCAAATAATTGTTTTAGGCAGCGGGGTTTACAGAATCGGTTCCTCAGTTGAATTTGATTGGTGTTGTGTGAACGCAGCCGCTACTTTGGACAGCCACGGTTACAAATCAATAATGATAAATTACAATCCCGAAACGGTGAGCACAGATCACGATACTTGCAGTAAGTTATACTTTGAGGAGATTTCTTTAGAGCGCGTGCTGGACATTTACGAAAAAGAAAACCCCAAAGGCGTAATTGTTTCAATGGGAGGTCAGGTTCCAAATAATTTGGCAATTCCTCTTTTCAACCATGGCGTAAATATTCTGGGCACTTCACCGCTTCAAATTGATAATGCCGAGAACCGCAATAAATTTTCAAAAATATTGGATGAACTTGATATAGATCAGCCTGTGTGGAAAGAGCTAACCGACTTAAATTCTGCTAAAAATTTCTGCCGCAGAGTGGTTTATCCGGTATTAATCAGACCCAGTTATGTCTTGAGCGGCGCGGCGATGAGCATTGTTCTTTCCGAAGATGAGCTTGAAATGTATTTAATAAAAGCGTCCGATATAAGTAAAGAGCACCCCGTGGTTATAAGCAAATTTATTACCGGCGCAAGAGAAATTGAAGTTGATGCCGTTGCGAACGAGGGCGTTTTGTTCTGTTATGCAATTTCCGAACATGTTGAAAACGCGGGGGTTCATTCGGGCGACGCAACAATAGTAATTCCTCCGCAGCGTACATATTTGGAAACCATGCGGCGGGTAAAAATAATTACGAAAAAAATCGCTCATGCTCTGAATATTACAGGACCATTTAATATTCAGTTTATTGCCAAAGATAACGAAGTGAAAGTAATCGAATGCAACCTACGCGCGTCGAGGAGTTTTCCATTTGTCTCAAAAGTTTTGAAAATTAATTTCATCGATAATGCCGTGAAATTAATGATTGGAGTAAGCCCGCATGTATTCAGCAAATCATCTTTTGACTTAGATTATGTTGGGGTGAAGGCTTCTCAATTCTCATTTACTCGGTTAAAAGGCTCTGATCCCGTACTTGGGGTTGAAATGTCCTCAACTGGTGAAGTTGCCTGCCTCGGCGATGATTTCAATGAAGCGTTTCTCAAAAGTATTTTATCGGTTGGTTTTAAAATACCTGAAAAAGGCGTTCTACTTTCAACGGGAACAGTTAAAGAGAAAGCGGAGTTTCTTGACGAGTTGAGAATGCTGAGAAATATGGGCTTAAAGTTTTACGGGACGGGCGGAACAGTTTCTTTCTACCGCAATAATGGTTTTGAAATTGAAAGACTTGACAGACCTCATGAAAACGAAAAAAGAAATGTGCTTCATTTTTTAACCGAAGGTAAAATTGATTTAGTGATTAATATCCCCAAAACTGTAGAAAAAGTTGAACTGGATAGTGATTACCTGATCCGAAGAAAAGCTGTGGATTTGAACATTCCGCTGATCACAAATATTCAAGTAGCAAAGAGATTTGTAAAATCCATTTTGCAATTCCAAACAAAGCCTCTGCAAGTTAAAAGCTGGGCGGAGTACAATTGATAAGTGGGGAAATACCAACTGTGCGATGAGTCTGCAATTACTTAGCCGCTTTGTTTACAAAAAGAATTATTATCAACGCCAGCGATGCACCGAGTAATCCTATAGGCCAGAATTCCCCGGACTGCGAATGATCTTTCATTGTATCAACGGCAAATCCAACTAGTGGAGCAAATATCATTGCGGAAGTTGACTGAGCCTGGCTTTCAATTGATAGTATGGTTGCTCCTTCCTGCTCTGTTGCAAAATCATCAAATCTGCTTATCAATAATGGACGCCACACATTCTGCAAAACAAACAAGAGAATAAATAGAATTATTGCAATCAAATATAGTTCGAAGAATAAGAACGGAATTAGAGCAGTATAAATTGCTAGATCGACATACCAAAGTTTTTTACACGCAGGATATTCTCCGCCAAAACGTTCAGCGATCTTATGAGAATTCCTGCTGGCGAAGGCAGAGAGTATATATAAGATGAAATAGACAATCCCAATAATAACGGCAGTTCTTCCTTTGTTATCCATGAATAACAGAAAGGGAATTGCTAATGTATAATTTTGAACAATGGGCTGAATATAATCCTTAGTTGTCGTAAAAACTCCTTCAAATGATATCGACTCGAAAACAAGATTTCTTAACTTTTTGAATTTAACAACCTTTTTTAGAGACTCCCACAAGTGGTAAAATACCAGCGTAAGATTAGGCTTCTCAATTGATAAACCATCAAGTTCTTTGGGATACGTGATAAAGTTAATTAAACCAAAAACGTATGGTATAACAGAATAGAAAAATATTGAAGTGTAATTGTTTTCGTAAATAACAAAAATTGTTGCAAGAAGAATAGAAACAGCCGAGCCGATTTTTGACCACGATCTTGTATAGCCGTAAACCTTGCTTCTTTCTTCGGTTCTGTTATTAAGTTTTAACCATGTAAATATCATTGCCTTATGCGTTCCGGTTCTGAATGCATCGCCAAGCGCAAAAAAGAACATCGCAAAAAAGAGCTGCCAATAGAAATTTGAAAATCCGAATATTAAAAACGAAGCGATATACGAAGTGAAAGAAAATATCATCGATCGTCTTCGTCCGTAAAGATCGGCTAAAACGCCTGAGGGTATTTCAGAAAAATTCCGGCAGATTTCTCTGAACCCAACTAGTATTCCAATTTCTGTAAATGAGATTCCTTTCTCTAAAAGAAACAGCAAAAGGAATGGCTCAAAATACCGTTGGTTTTTTAGGAATCCGTAAAGTGAAAATCGTTTTAACATTTTTAGATATATGAGAATATTTTACTAGAAATGATAGTTAAAAAAAATATGAAATGAGAGTTGGTTTTAAGGGAGCGCTAATTATAATTTGTTTGTTCAGCGCTGAAACAGATAGTTAAACTAATCTTCTAAGCCAAGGTGGTTCATCAATCTTTTGTGAGCTTCCTCGGATATTTTTACGTCGTATTTCTTGTAAAACATTATTGTGTAATCAACCGACTTAAAATATGTCTGGCAATTACCGCAATTATTCAGATGCTCTTTAATTGCAATACATTTTGGAGAATCGATATCCTCTCCCAAATTATCGCAAATGTAATGCATCACTTGCTTACACGTTGTATTTTGTTTATCCATTTTGAAATGTCTCGTTCAATTCATTTCTTAAAAAAGCTCTTGCTCTATGCAGCCTTGACTTTACTGCCGGAATCGAAAGGTTAGTAATATTTCCCGTCTCTTCCGTTGATAATCCTTCCACATCACGAAGCGTAAATACTATTCTGTAATCCGGAGGCAGTTTTTTTATAGCTTCGTCAAGTATTTCTTTTAGTTCATTATTCTCCGTAACTCTATCAGGAGTAACGTTCCAATTTGCAATACTTTTCTCGTCTATAAGCGCATCATCATCGTCGAACGAAGTATGGAATTTTTTCTTACTTGCACGTGCCATCATTAAACAATGATTAGAAACTATTGTGTAGAGCCATGTAGATAATTTAGATTTGCCGGAAAACTGAGAGATTGATCTAATCATACTCATAAAAGTTTCCTGCATTGTATGCTCGGCGCGGTCTCTATCACGGCAAATTTTATAAGCAAAATTATAAACAGTTTGCTCGTACATTTTAACAAGTTCAGAAAGTGCTTGTCTGTTTCCGTTTTGTGCTTCTAAAATTATTTTTTCTTCAGTCATTGTGTTTGATGTTAATTTCCAAAATTGGTTGCAATATATTCAAGGGAATTCCACAAATACCAGCTTGCAATGGATTCATATGGAGACCACTTCATCTTACCAGCCAGTTCTTTAACCTCTACCTCAGAGGGCATATTTAATAATCCGTAATTTAACATTATCGCCTTTTTAATGCCAAGATCGCTGAAAGGAAGCACATCATGTCTGCCAAGAGTAAAAATTAAGAACATGTGAACTGTCCAGATTCCTATTCCTTTAACCTGGGTCAACTCAGCCTCAATTTCCGAATTTGTTTTCTTCCGAATATTCTTCAAAGAAATAGTTTTATTCTCAATGCTTTCTGCGAGTCTTTTTACGTATTTTGCTTTTGCGTTTGATAAACCAAGACTTCTTAATGTTTCATTTGGAGCATTAACAATCTGAGACGTTGAAACATTTTTTCCGAAGTGGTTATAGAATCTCGCAATTATAGCCGACGCTGATTGAACCGAAAGCTGCTGACCGATAATATTAGTCAACAGGGCTTGAAAATATTGCCTTTTAGGGTGTAAATTGCAATTGCTATTCTTTTTTATTATTCTTGATAGCACTTTATCGTTTTTAAGAAGATGCTGATGTGCAGATTTTATTAGATCATCATTCTTCACTATTTTTTCCTAACTATGTTCGCGGTAAAATGGAAAACCAACTCATACTAGCATTAAAGGGCAACAAATTACTTAAAAATATTGATATTAATGCTCTTAATCTCAACGCCATTAAAGGGAAACTGCAGACAATTAGCGAAGGGCAAATACTCTTCCGCGAAGGCGATAACTCTGATTCTATTTATCTCCTTATCAGCGGTGAAATTAATCTTCTTCACAAAAAGCCGAACACTACTGCCAGATCAATAATTGTAATTGAGAATGAATTTTTTGGACAAGATGAATTTATTGAAGGCATCAAGCGGACCTCTACCGCGGTAGCGCTCAGAGATTCTTATTTGATCGGTTTCGTAAAATCTGAAATTGATAATCTGATCGAACAAAACGATGAGATTCTGAAAAACATTTACGCTTCAATTGACGTTGATGATGCATCCGTTGATACTAGCAGAGAAGATGAGATTGAAATACCTGCAATAAATTTCTTTTCCACCTCTAAATCTAAAATATCCGAAACACGAACCGAACCGGCTGAAATAGAAGAAAGTCCCGAAGCATCTTCACCGCACGAGTTTACCGTTCCAGCCAATATTGATGGGATGGAATTTGATGTTGAAAAAAATCTTGAACTGGAGGATATTGATCCCCTTCAAAGAACTCTCGAGCACAATCATGATGATCTGCTTAACTCTTTTGTTGATGAGAAAGAAGAAACTGAAAACCATATTAATATTACGGACGAAGATTTTTTTGATTTCAGCAAAGCTTATACATTAACTCCTGATAAAGATAAGAAGACAACATTCGTTGGAAACGAGTTCTCATTTCCTGATGAAATTGATACTAGTAAAAAACAACCGCCATCTCCAAAAGCGAAAGAAGATAAATCACCTTCAGAAATTGATAGCACCGCTCCCAAAGAGACTGTTCAGCCAGATGTCGCTTCAGAATTAGACGCCTTTATGAATTCATTGAGCGGTTCCACAACAGAGATAGATGAATACTTAAAAAATGAACTCGCCGAATTAATGGCTCAGGAGGGAGGCGATATCTCTCAAGAAAAACTTGAGAATATAGTTACTCCGGAGATAAGTGAATTCTTAAAAAAAGAGCTGTCTGAATTAGTAACTCAAAGCAGAGATGATATTACCGAAGAAAAGCATGACGATATTGCTACTCCGGAAATGAATGAATATTTGAAAGAAGAGTTATCTGATTTATCACCTCAGCCTGCAGATGAAATTCCTCAGGAACCGATTGAAGAAGCATCAATTCAAGAGACTTCTCCAATAGATTTAGCCAACACAGATTTTGAGAGTTTCTATGCAAATTTCAAAGTTGAAAACGGAGCTGCCTCAGTTTCAAATGAAGATGAAATTTCAATAGAAAAACCAGTTGAAGCAGAGGAAGATTTACAAGTTTCTGAAGTCAAGGATCTCAAAGTATCTGAGGATGAGAATTTAAATTTAGAAATGGAAGATGAAATTGTACCTGAACGTAAAAAAGAGATTAACATAAAGGAAGAAGTAAGCAAAATAAAACGGGACATCGCCGAAAGAGAAAATGCAGACGAAATCGAAATATCTCCGTCTCATTATTTGTCCCAAGAGCAGTTTAACAGAGTTAACAAAGCGGCTCAAATTGTAAATTCCAATATTAAAATAGACGAAGTCCTTCAGAATATCGTTGAAGCCGCAAGAGAATTGACTAGCGCAGATAGGGGAACTTTGTACTTAGTTTCAAAAGAGAAACCCGAACTTTGGAGCAAGGTTGCTATAGGAAGCGAATCGAGAGAAATTAAATTAAAAATTGGCGAAGGACTTGCCGGCGTTACTGCCCAGACCGGAGAATTAATAAATATTGTTGATGTTAAAGTCGATAAACGATTCAACCGCGCATATGATAAACTGAGTGGATATGAAACTAAATGTATGCTGTGTTTTCCTATTAAGGATAAAAATGAAGAGGTAATTGGAGTTCTGCAGCTTCTTAACAGTCTATTCGGCGAATTTTCTTCTTTCGATGAAGATCTATTAAAATTGCTTTCCACCCATGCGGCGCTTGCGCTTCAAAATGCTGAGCTTGTTGAACAGCTATTATCCAGCGAACGGCAGTCCTCATTAGGAAAGATGACTAACTTTTTGATCAACGATATCAAAAAACCAATTTTGGTAAGCAAGCGTTATGCCGAACATTTAAAAACTAAGGAGCTTAGTGAAGATTTAACAAAAGTTGTTAATATGATGCTCGAACAATTGAATCATATTGCCGATTTGGTTCAATCGACATCTATGTATTCCGAAAGCGAAGTTGTTCTCCGCAGTATTGTTAAAAACATTAATTCGGTTTTGGATGACAGTATTTCCAGAGCCGATAGTATGGTTAGGACCAGGAACTGCAAAATTATTAAAGAATATGATGTTGACGTAAATGTAAAAATATCCGAAAAGCAGTTCTATCAGTGTTTCAGTCACATTATTAAAAATGCATGCGACGCAATGCAGGAAGGCGGAAATATTCTTTTAACAACTAAAAAAGCAGACAATAAAATATATATTCATTTCAAAGATACCGGAATTGGAATTCCGGAAAGCCTGCTCGCAAAAATATTTGAACCGTTTATGTCCCACGGTAAAAAAGACGCTACAGGCTTGGGTTTATCAATCACAAAAAAAATCATCGAAGAACACGGCGGAACGATTACTGCAGCAAGTGATTTAGGCGAAGGGACAACGATTACCGTTTCGCTTCCAATTTCAATTTCGGTTTAAAGTCAACGCATCATGTCTAAGAAGCTCGTTACAGTTCTTGGTCCCACTGCGGTAGGTAAAACAAAATTTGCCGTTCAGCTTGCCAATAAATTCAATGGTGAAATTATTTCTGCAGACAGCCGGCAGGTTTATAAGCGGATGGATATTGGTACAGGCAAGGATTTATCAGATTACTTTATCAATGACACAAAGATCAATTATCATTTGATTGATATTGTTGAACCCTCCGATGAGTTTAACCTTTTTGGCTTCACGCGTGATTTCAACAAGGCTTACGACATTATCAGTGAAAATAGAACGAGACCCTTTCTTGTTGGCGGCACTGCCCTGTACATTCATTCAATTCTAAAAAATTACTCTCTTGACAGGGCGAACTTTAACGCACAAAGAATTCAAGAACTAGAAAAACTAAGTGATGAAGAACTGAAATCAATTCTATCTTCTATCAGTCAAAATCTTCACAACACAACCGATTTACTCGAGAGGAAGAGAATTATAAACGCTATTCTTATTGCCGAATCCAGGAAAGACGGAAATGATTATGAGGATTCAAAATTTGAGCATCTTGTAATCGGCATCAATGATGAAAAAGATGTAATAAAAAAAAGAATTACCTCCAGATTAAAAACCCGGCTGAGCAAAGGTTTAATTGAAGAGGTTAAAAATTTACTTAATGAAGAAATAACACACGAGAAACTAAAGTTCTTTGGATTGGAGTACAAGTTTATTTCATTGCACTTATCCGGAGAATTAAATTATAACGACATGTATCAAAAACTTAACAGCGCCATTCATCATTTTGCCAAGAGACAAATGACTTGGTTTAGAAAAATGGAGAGAGAAGGAATAAAAATTAATTGGATGAAAAATCACGAGATTGATAAAGCCTCGGAATTAGTTGGAGGTTTTTTTTGACAGATAAAATTATCAATCATACCAGTACCAATTTACCACAGACTATTCAAAAGTATCTTACCAAGTTTGCAGCGTTTTCTCCTGCCCCGATTTTAAACGGAAAGAAATTATTCGATAATATAATTGTGGTTCCTGCAATTGCTGAATTGGAAAATATAAAACTTTTACTCGAATCTTTTCGAAAGGCTGATGCAAAACATTTTCAAGTCACTCTAATTCTCTTTGTCATCAACAATCTGAAATTTAGTTCGGAAGAGGCTAAATCGAACAACCTAAAAACAATAGAGTATCTAAAATCCCAAATGCCTACTATTGATGATGGACTACAGATTGGAATAATTGATTGCGCTTCCGAAGGAAATGAACTTGATGAAAAAGACGGCGGTGTTGGTCTTGCCAGAAAAATCGGAATGGATACTGCGCTCACTATTTTTGATTATGATAATAATTCCAAAAAAATAATTATATGCCTTGATGCGGACTGCACAATCAATAGAAATTACTTAACGGAAATTGTTGAAAGATTCAAAGAGCGCAATCTTCACGCGGCTTACTGCGAGTATGAGCATCCATTAAATGTTGATGTGCAATTTAAAAGGGCGATTATCTGCTGCGAGATATTTTTACGTTATTACACACTTGGATTAAAATTTGCCGGTTCTCATTTCGCTGTTAATACTATTGGATCAACAGTTGCCTGCGATGTAGAAGCATATTCCAAAGTACAGGGAATGAATAAAAGAAAAGCAGGAGAGGATTTTTATTTCATTGAAAAACTGTTAAAAATTTATGAAGTAAAGAAAATAGAGGGCGCAATAATTTACCCTTCTTCAAGAGATTCGCGGCGCGTTCCTTTTGGCACAGGGCAACGAGTTAGCAAGTTCATCGAAAATGAAGGGGATGCATATCAGCTCTATTCACACAAATCGTTTTTAGTTTTAAAGGCATGGCTGTGTAAATTCATGAATCCAGCTCACAAAAAAGTTGGGCAATATCTTGACGAAGCGAGAGACATTGATGAATCTCTTTTCCGGTTTTTGATGAACAATGATTTTGTAAACAGCATCGACAAAATCATCACTAATTCAAAATCAGAAATTCAAATTCAGAAGCAAAAAGTAATGTGGTTCGATGGCTTCAGAACTCTGAAATTAATTCATTATTTGCGGGACCATTGTTTTCCAAACGGTTTTATGTTTGATGAGCTGGATTATTTGCTCAAGTCAATAAATCAGCCGATTCCCCAAAGAATTCACGTCTCCATTCCATCAGTCGAAATTCAAATTGAGTATTTATCGATTTTGCGGAATCTTACCTGACCGCCACATAGGTTTTAAGAGCACACTTTAATATATTAGCGCGCTTATTTTTAAGGAATGTGATGGATATTATATCAAAGTTAAGAGAAATTAAAGAGAAGTATTCGAAGATAAACGAGAAGCTATCCGACCAGGATATTGTTTTAAATCAAGAATTGCTCATCAAATTAAGCAGAGAACGAAGCGAACTCCAAGAAGTAGTTGAGGCTTTCGATAGGTACAATGTTATCATCAAAAACATTGAAGGCAACCAAGAAATAATCAATTCCAAAGAGGATAAGGATTTAGCTGAACTTGCGGAAATGGAATTAGAAGATTTAATTGAGAAAAAAAATACGATCGAAGAGGAAATAAAAGCTCTTCTACTTCCTAAAGACCCTTCTGATGATAAAGACGTTATATTGGAAATACGCGCCGGCACCGGCGGCGATGAAGCGGGTTTATTTGCCGCAGATCTTTTAAGAATGTACACGAGGTTTGCCGAATTGAAAGGCTGGAAGATGGAATTGATGGACCTCAATGAAGCCTCAATGGGAGGAATAAAAGAAGCTGTAGCCGCGATGAGGGGAAAGGGCGTTTACGGCGATTTAAAATTCGAGAGCGGGGTTCACAGAGTTCAGCGCGTTCCGGCAACGGAAGCAAGTGGAAGAGTTCACACCTCTGCGGCATCTGTGGTGGTTCTTCCGGAAGTTGAAGACGTGGAAGTGGAAATAGACATGGGCGATTTACGAATTGATGTTTACAGAAGCGGAGGTGCAGGCGGTCAGAATGTTAACAAAGTAGAAACGGCAATCAGAATTACTCATATCCCAACTGGACTTGTTGTTCAATGTCAGGATGAGCGTTCTCAGCTAAAGAATCGACACAAAGCATTAAAAGTTTTAAAATCCCGCTTGTATGATTTGAAGTTGAGAGAACAGAATAATGAAGTATCCGCTCAAAGGAAGTTAATGGTTAAGAGTGGAGACAGAAGCGATAAGATCCGAACATATAATTTCCCGCAGAACAGAGTAACCGATCATAGAATTGGATTAACTCTCTATAATCTGTCAAATATTGTTGAAGGAGATTTATACGAATTAATTGAAAAATTAAAAATTGCCGATCATGCCGAAAGATTGAAACAGGGCTAAGCCTCTTTCTCCTTGAAATTTTCTAAAAACTTAATCAAAAATACTAACACAAATCCAATCGACGATAGAAACACGTCATCCAGATCAACCACAAATTCTTCATAAGTGCCGATCCAGTAACTGAGAAGTTTTGTGAATATTAGGACGGCGAAAAATGTCGAAAACCCAAACAAGCCAGATCGTAGCGGATAGAGAACGTAATTTTTCATGAAATCCAGTGATGCTGCCGATTTTTGTTCTGTTTGAACCGTATGCTTAAGTGAAATTCCTTTCATAGAGCCCTCTAAGAATAGTTATAAAATAAAATAGAATTAGTTAGTACCAATTTATTTTTCTTCCTGAAATTTGAATTATTTTTTTTTCTAAAACAGAAGGGGTTAAACTGTGTGGCAATATAAGAGTCTTTGCATGCCATGTCAAGCAAATTTTTTAATCTTCAAATAAAATTTTTCAAATATTGATTTCGGTCACAAAAATGCAAGAAATGCACAAAATTATTGTTTCAATATTCCGTATTTTCAAACTCAATTTTCAAAAGCATCTCAAACGAATAGAAATACAAATGAAGAAAATTATATTTATCGTTCTTTTTATTGCTTCTTCACTTTACGCTCAGATAAAATTTGATGCAAACTTCGAAAGCGGGAATTTGAGCACTGTTACAACAACAGACTCGGTTAATTATGAATTGCGAACGATCGAAGACGTTGGCGGAAGGTGGTTTTACTTCAAAATAACTGGTATGAAGGATAAACTCATCAGCGTAAAAATTCTTAACAGCGACGTTAAACGCCCATTCTATTCTTATGATAATTATAATTTCCAAAGATTTACTGCGGAGGAGAGTCCGAAAGCTAATTTGTTCCAAAAGATTTTTGAGTTCAACACTGTGTACGTCTCCTATTACGCGCCATATACATACACGTATCTTCAAGAAAGATTAAATACTTGGGGAAAAAGTGATTATGTCATCGTAGATACGTTGGGATTTACAGACCATAATTTGCCGATGCAGGAGATGACAATTACAGATCCATTGACTCCGCATGAACAAAAACTTCATGTTTGGATTCACGCCAGAACTCACCCCGGAGAAACGCCAAGTTCGTTTCAATTCGATGGAATTGTTCAAAAGCTTTTAAGCGATGACGATGTGATAGATTTTTATAGAAAAAAGACCATCTTTCACTTGTATCCTTTCAACAATCCGGAGGGAGTTTACTTTGGAAGATCGAGAACTAATTTTTACGGTGTAGATCAGGAAAGGGAATGGAATAAAGAGGACAATGCTACTGCAAGCGAAGTAGTAATGCTAAAAAACAGAATGAAAGAAATTCTAAATGAAAATAATATTGAAGTTTTTCTGAACCTTCATTCTCAAGTTTCGCCGTACTGCACTTTTTGGATTCATACTCCCGGTTCAACTTCCGATTATTTTTACAGACGTGAATACCAATTTTCGAATTTGAATATTTCGGATAATCCCTATTTCTACAAAGAAGATCTCAGCGAGTCGAATCTTCAGCCATATTTCCCAGAAGGTTGGCTTTGGGCAAATCATGGCGATAAAGTTTTGGCTTTAACATACGAAACTCCATACGACCGCTATTCAAACGACGTGTGGGTTACTAATGAGAATCTCTACGAACTGGGTTATCGCACTGTATATTCTATCGGTGAGTATTTGGAATTGTCTCATCCCAAACATTTGATATTGGATAACAAAGATGCCACTCTAAGCGGGAACTGGAAAAGCGGTGAAGTTGGACTAAATTTTTTCAGTGATGACTATGCGGAAATTTCAAACGGTTTTGAAAGCGAAAATGCATCTTTCAATTCCGGAGAGTTGGAATCCGGAATTTATGACGTTTACGCTTGGTGGCCAGATTTTGAAGATAATTCGTTCAATACCCGTTTCACGATCAGTAAAGGATTCGAATCAACAATAATTGAAAAAACTCAGCGCGCAAACGGCGGGCAGTGGAATTTTCTATCGGAAATAAAATTAAACAATGCCGAAAACATTTCAATCAATGTTAACGCTAATTCCAGCGGTAAAGTTATTGCAGACGCTTTCAGAATAATCTACCGCGGATCGGTAAGTTCGATGCAGGAAAACAATCTGCCAACAAGTTTTATTCTGTATCAGAATTACCCTAATCCATTTAATCCTTCAACGACAATCCGTGTTGAATTAAAAAAAAGTCAAAACGTAATGCTTCGCGTATTCAATACGCTCGGTCAAACTATTGCGGTGCTTGCAGACGACTTTTTAGCTGAGGGAGTGCATGA
>JAHJTX010000011.1 GCA_018829545.1 Bacteroidota bacterium
GAACATTATTCCGGTTTTAAAAAAGATTTAATGGCAATATTATTCGAGCAGGATAGAACTAATCGAAAGTCAAAGAAAAGAATTAAGCAATACATAGCATTAAGCGCACAATCCGAGTATGGCGGCAAAAAGCTAGTTCCGTATAACGTATCAGAATGGTTCGACAAAGCCATTCACGAGGATATCAGAGGATTGAAAGACCGTTCGGGTTCATTTATTTCGCACATTGATCCTTTCCACGATAAATACACCTGGCACGATTTGAATAATTACAAAAACACCGATTGGTACAAGTTTCAGGAATCTGTAAAAGAGCATCAGGATTTATCATGGAATTTAATTGAGGAAAAAACATTCTCTAAAATGGAATTGCTGAACGTATAGAATTCCAAAATAAAATATCCGGCACATATTCGTAACAATTCTACCGAAATATAAAATGCTTTTTAATATTAATTCTTATTCAAGCGCGCCAGTGTTTCTATTTCTTCTTTTGATTGGCATATCTCAAGTTCATTCAACAGAGCTAAAAGAAATAGAATATTTTTGTACGTCGGATTCATCTTTTCAAAATGCAATGTTTTACAATCCGAGTACAAGCAGCGCTGTTCCGCTTTTGGTTGGTCTTCATCAGTGGTCATCGGATTATACGAGTTATCACGGTCCAATTTATTACGAAAGGTAATCACGAAATAATTTATAACGCTGCGCTCACTTGGTTAAGTGAACAAAGCAAAGATAAAGTAGTTGGAAGTATTGATGAACGGGGAGAGAGTAATTTGAATCATGATTTTATTCTTCATCAAAATTATCCAAACCCTTTTGGCGAAGCCGTTCCGTCGGGAAATCCAAGTACGGTTATAAAATTTCAAATTGTAAACAACAAACGGCAAAATTCATCACACGAAGTGAGTCTAAAAGTTTTTGATATACTTGGCAGGGAAATTAAAATTCTTTTGCAAAAGCAAAAATCCCCCGGTAATTATGAGGTGGAATTTAATTCATTTGGATTGCCAAGTGGATTATATTTGTATCAATTATCTTCAGGTAAATTTTCAAAAACTAAAAAAATGATTGTAATTAAATAGTATCAAATGATCGGAGGTTATAGTTGAACAGATTTTATGGATTACTACTAATAATAATTTTTATGACACAAGTTATATTCGCTTCCGGAAAAATATTCTTTGTCTTTGGTTCTGATACTGCTATTTGGAACGGATTAAATGTAGAACGATACAACTGTTACTACAAATTAGACCTTTACGATTCTCCCACTGGAAATGCCGAAATAGTAATGTCGGATGCATTCCGTTCCAAATTAAAAGATTACTACGGTAATCCCATGAAACTTACATGGTGGATGATGGGCGGAAATGTATTCCGTTATGCGGTGAATAATAACATTCCAAATAATAATTCAATGACGCTGCATTTGATTAAAAAGTATCAGGGCGAGCAGATCAAAAAATACGGAGACGAACTTTCGCTTCACTATCACACTTTTGATTGGACAGATTATAATGAGGACGGAGTTTACTACTGGAATCAAGCGAAAAAGTTTATGGATTGTCTCAATGATTTCAATTACACGTTGGCAGAATATTTAGTTAATGAAGATGTATTTCCTGTTTCGTTCCGCAGCGGCTGGCACTATATGGATAACGGTTGGCAAAAATACTTAAATGAACTTCTGCCGTATTCAATGCACAACGCATGGCCTTCAAAAAAACTATATGATGACGAACCGGTTGATAATGTGATTGACTGGTCTCTCGCTCCGAATACATGGATTCCTTTTCATCCCTCTCCGGATAATTATCAAATCCCCGGAAACAGCAGAGGCTGGAATTTACGTTCCGCTCACTTGACTCAATTTTTATCAGGAACGCTTCTTAAAGATATTTTTAGCAAAGCGTCTCTTGGAGAAGACCAAGTTGTCTGCGTGTGGGGTCATTTACCAGAAACAGATTTCGCGGATAATTTGGTGAAGATAGACAGCTTGATTCACGCTCTTTCGCCGCAATATCCCGATGTAGTTTATGAATATCCCACCGCAGTTGAAGCGATGCAAAAGTGGCTTAAGACAGAGGACACAGAAAAACCTATCATTGATTTCCATTATTCAACCGAGGGGGAAAAGATTCGCTTCAAAATATCTTCCAGCGAGGAATTATTTCAACTAACGCCATTTGTCGCTGTTAAAGATATTGACGAAAATTATTTCCCAGTAAAATTGAGAAAAGTATCAGCGCTTCAATGGGAGTCGCGTGAGAGTTACGAAATATTGAAAATTGCAAAAGCATCAATAGCGGTTTCAGACGTTGCCGGCAATCAAACAATCAAATCAATTAATTTTATACCCGACAACATCTTTATTGACGATGAATCAGCACATACCTTTCCGCTTGATGGTGTTTGGCAGAGTTATGAAAATGTAACTTGGGGAAGAACAAGTTTACAAGCCGAGATTCCCCCAAGAGATACAGTTTCTTTAGAGTGGATATTTAGTGTTGACGAGACAAGGAATTACAATATTTCTGTTCAACTTCCGGAAATTTCAAACCCCATGGATTCGCTGAAGTTTCAACTCCATCAAGCATCTAGGCGCATAATTGAAAAGAAAATTGCTTATGAAAGAATAAACGAATGGGTGTATCTGTTTACGTTTCCATTGAATGTAGGGGAGAATTATTCAGTAAAGTTAATCGCGGAGAACTACAAGGATATAAACTTTACCGTTGCAGCAGATGTAATTAAAATATCGCCGCTCGTTAAAAAAGCGGATATTGCTCATACTAACAAAATTCAACTGGAAAACATTATTGAGCAAGACACCACAGTATTTGCAATATACTTTGAAAATAGGGGACTGGAACCGATATCTATAACAAATTTTGAGTCTAATCTCGATATCAAATATGGGTCGCATTTCCCGATTGATATTCCCGTAATGCAGAATAAAAAATTGTCATTTCAATTTGTGCCGCCAAAGAGAGGCATCTACAACGATACACTGCGATTTACAACAAACAACAGTGAGTTGACCGAAATTAAAATTCCGTTTTTTGCAACTGCTGAAAGATTTTATAAAATAATCGACAATGAAGATTATCAAAATTATTTTGAGATTGGGAAATGGAATACAAGTGTTACTCAGGCTTTTGGTAATTCCAGCAGATATACTAGTGTGAAGGATAATCTCGGCGCGTCTGCGGAGTTCAAATCCAAATTGAATAAAGAGGGAATGTATGAAGTTTCATTCATCGTTCCGAAAACTGTGAACAGCGCGGAAAATGCTCTTTACATTGTCGCGATCGAAAATATAATTCTCGATTCTGTTTATGTAAATCAAAATGAAAACAGTAATAGCTGGGTTGTAATTGGAAATTACTATTTGCCTAGAGAAAAAAATATCAGCGTTACCGTGATGAATAAAGGAGGCAGTTCCGATGACAAAGTAATGCGGGCTGATGCTGTGAGATTTAGTTTGGTTGAAGAAGTAACCGGATTAGCCGACGAAAGCGGAACCGGCGCAATTACTGATTATCAATTATTTCAAAATTATCCGAATCCGTTTAATCCGAAAACAGTTATAAAGTTTCAAGTGCCAAGTTCCATGTTTGTTAAACTGCATGTCTATGATATACTGGGCAGAGAAGCTAAAACATTGGTGAATGAATATAAATCCTCTGGAATTTATGAAGTTAGCTTTGATGCTTCATCGCTGGCAAGCGGTTTGTATTTTTACAAATTGACCGCTGGCAATTTTTCTCAGACAAAAAAGATGTTGCTTTTGAAATAATCCGGGAAGGAGGCATTGCCATCCGGCACGACAGAGTATTTGCTTTTAATCAGTCTGGTGTATAATTTCGATTCCTAATAAATAAACGTTATATAAAGGATTATATGAAAAAGATTAATGCTGTGTTTTTTGTTTTGTTTATAACGCTGATAATCGGTTGCAGCAGCGATGATAAATCATTAGTAGGAAAGTGGAATGGCACCGATCAAATAGGGACGGTTCAAACATTCAATTTTATTGATTCTGAAAATATCGAATGGACTATTTCCAACGATCATTTTGACCTAACTGAAAAAGTGAAGTACAAAGCCGACTTTTCAACTTCACCAATGAAATTAGATATTTATGGTTTCCCACAGGGACCTTTTAAAGGGAAAGGTTTTTATGGAATTTTTGAATTTGTTGAAGAGGATAAATTAAAAGTGGATTTTGAAGCAGGTATTGATGAAACTATAAGACCAGCCGATTTCCAAGAAAGCGCAGTAGTTTTAGAAAGAGCAAAATAGGAAATCAAATGAAAAAGTTGATGACCTTAATTTTATTTGTTTTGTGTGCAGTCGCACTTTCCGCACAGGAGCTTCCGCAGCACTGGAATTCATTAAAGTATTTTGAGGGAAGCTGGACAGGTGAGGAATCAGGCAAAGCCGGCATCGGGAAGGGAGAGAGAGTTTACGAATTCATCTTCACCAATAAATATTTGTATTGCGAAAACACTTCAAAGTTCGAGCCGCAGGAAAAATATCCAAAAGGCGAAGTTCACCAAGATAGAAAGTATTTTAGTTATGATTCCTTCCGTAAGCTTCACGTCCTTCGAGAGTTTCACATTGAAGGGTTCGTGAATCAGTATTATTTTGACAGCGGAACAAGCAGCGATTCTATATTGGTGTTCATGTCAGAAGCAATTGAAAATGTGCCGCCCGGTTTCAGAGCCAGAATCACTTATAATTTGCTAAATGGCAATAAGTTCGAGGAATCTTTTGAACTTGCCCCACATGGAAAGGATTTTTCTCTTTACTTAAAAAATATTTGGACAAAAATCGAGTAGATATTTTAAGCCACAAATTCGCCAAGGACGAGAATTCTGAAGAAAGTTCTATAATTAATTTTATTTTTTGCTACGATTTTTATTGACATTGATTTTTAATCTTCTATTTTGACATCAGTGTTCCAAGAATTTATGGACTACCTTTCTTAAGAAATTCATATAAATTTTTAACGTAGGAGAAAATATGGAATATTATGAATTACATCCCATTACGCCTCAATTAAGGTATATAAATAAAGCCATCGAAACGCTTAAAAGCGGCGGTGTTATTATTTATCCCACAGATACCCTCTACGGATTTGGCTGCGATATTTTTAATAAAGAAGCATTGGAAAGAATTTACGAAATCAAAAATGAACCCGGCACAAAGCTTTACAGCTTTATGTGTGCGGACTTAAAGGATATTTCGAAATATGCAAAGGTTTCGGACTATGCTTATAAAACTATGAGAAAGCTCTTGCCGGGACCGTATACATTTGTTCTTCCGGCGGCTAAGGAAGTGCCTAAAAAATTATGGTCAAAAAGAAAAACTGTTGGAATAAGAGTTCCCGATAATAATGTTGCTCTCACATTGGTAAAGGAATTGGGGCATCCCATTGTAAGCACGAGCGTTACAAATCGGAAAGGCGAAGTACTGTTTGATCCGGCAGAAATTCAAGTAATATTTAATTCACAGGTTGATTTAATGCTCGCAACGGGAGCGCTCAGCGGAGTTCCATCTTCAATTATTGATCTTAACAGCGAAACGCCTGAAATAATAAGAGAGGGAAGCGGAGATATTTCCTTGTTTGTTTAGTCTGCATGAGGTTGCTGAAAAATTTATTCTTATTCCGGAATAGAGGAGCTTATCATATTTATTAGCCCAGCCAGCTTCTTCATTCCGGCTTCATTATTAATTGATGTGAAAAGCGATTGCGCTCTTAGAGCAAACTCATACGCAATAGAATAATTTTTTATCAGCAAATGTATTTGAGAAATTTTATAAAGACTATTCCCAATCGAAAGAGACTTGTTTAATTTTTTATAAATATTTAAGGACTCCTCAAAACATTTTAGCGCTTCCGGATAATTACTTTCTCGCAATAAAATTTCGGCAAATGTATAAACCAGAAAACCATGTAATTCAGTGCCTTGAATATGCGTTTCATCCGCATTCACTTTGAAGAGGTTGTAATGACTAATTAAATCGTTCTTTTCATTCACATAGGATTCATTCAATTCAAGCAAAGCCAAAACTTTATAACACAACAACTGCATGCGGATTTCATCTGATCCCAAATTGTTGAGACCGATTATAAACTCATTCAATTTTTGGAATTCATGATTCTCAAAATAAATCTCTGCTTTTGTGAGATTATAAAACGGAAAAAATTCACTCTGTGAGGCAAAAAGAATATTGCAGTGCCGCAAATAGTTCTCAGAATCGGAATAATTTTTTAGAGAATTACTTGTGCCCGCCAATCCAAGTAACGAATAGATTTTACCCGGCAGATAATCGACACTAGAATAAGTATCAAAAGCATACTGAAAATACTTATCAGCTTCAATTAGATTTCCTTCTTCCGAATATTCGACAGCTTGATAGTAAAGTGCATCACCTTCTAAAATAACTTGAGGTTTATCTTCTCTGCTAATTTCCGAGGAACAAGCAGAGAGTAAGGTTACTAATAACATAGCCGCTAATTTAATTCTGATCATTTTGGATTTATTTTTCTCCCAAAAGCTTTTTTAGTTTCTTTTTTCTCTTCAATATTTAATAAAGGGCTTGTGTTTATTGCTTCAAGTGTCAAATTCAATTCACGCAGTGCTGTATTCAAGTTATTTAATAAAACCGGCAATTTGTAAGCCTCTTTATTTATTGTTGTTGCAAGTTCTGCGGATTGCTCTAACAGGATTCCAGCATTTCCCGTTAACGTTCCTGAGGAGTCGATGATATCTTTTATTAACCCTCCGGGATTCGAATATGCAACTATCAAAGTGTCTAAATGCACAAGTCCGCTTTTTAGCACTTTATTGGACTCTTTAATATCGTCTGCTAAAACTGCAATATTTATAAGTGCTTGGTTAAGTGTGCTATTGTTGTCTTCGACTAAAACGTTTGCGTTATCTGCGAGTGAGTTTAGCTTGCCCATAACACTTGAGAGGTTTTTAACAAGCACATTAAGACTTGCAATTGTAATTTTCAGTACGTTTTGATTAGCAGAATCTTTAACAGAGAGCACTTCCAGAGTGTTATCGAGATTTGTTAAAATGTTGTAAAGGAGATTTCCCTTTTTTTCAATTTTCCCCGAAGCCAATAATTTTGCGCCCTCTTCGGAATTGATTGAAGGAATAAAAGATCCTTCGGGAAGCACAGCATCTCTATCCGGTCCTTCGAGAAAGGTTAAAGAACTTGCATTACTAATAGGATCAATTGATTTGTTTAATGCAGAGTGCTTAACGATTTTATTTTGGAAGCCTTCGTATATAATAAATTCTGCTTCAACATTGTTTTCGTCGGTTAAGTGGAAATCATCTATTCTGCCGATATTGAAACCCCTGAATAAAATTGGCGTTGAGCTCGATAATCCGGCGGCATCTGCGAATTGAGTTTTGAAGTAATACTTTTCGGTAAAGATTTTTTTATCGAGCATTATGAGTGTAATAAAAATGCCGAAAAAAATCAGAGCAAGAATTAAGAAGCCAGAAACAAAACTGCCGGTATATTTTAATCTTAGTTTCATAAATCAATTTACTTTATTTATTACGAAATCCAATCAGCGTTTCAATATCTAAGTCAGCTAATTCATCGCCATAACATGTTAGAGCTATCCGCCCTTCTTCCATAACAACTACGCCGTCAGCCAATTTAATAAAATTTTCAGATGAATGGTTGAGAATTAATTGCGTAATTCCGCTTCTTTTGTTTTGTTCAATTTTATTATAAACCAATTCTGCGTTTTCAACTCCAAGATTGGCGGTCGGTTCATCCATTAAAATGATTGGCGAATCAATTAATTGCGCTCTTAAAAAACCCACAAGTTTTCGTTCATCCTGGGTTAATTCCGAGGGTCGCTTTTTTAAAATTTTAATAAGATTAAATATTGCCATGAATTCATAAATTAACTTCTCTTTATACGCCAAACTGAAATCCTTATACAAAATATTCATTGGAAGAATTAGATTCTGCATTATTGTAAGATTAGATATTAACCCGCCGTTCTTAAAAACGAAAGCCGTTTTTGATCTTCTATAAATTTCTTCTTCCAAAGATTTTGCAGCATAAATATTTGTGCCGTCAATTGTTATTTTTCCCGAATCAGGTTCCAAAATTCCAGCGATACTTTTTAGCAGTTCAACCGCGCCAGATTCATAAGAGCCTAAAAATAAAAGTAACGCACCTTTTTCTACTGAGAGAGATACGCCGTTTAGCCTATATTCATCCTCATTTCGGATTGCTATATTTTCTACTTCGATTATTGCCATTTCATATCTGAAATAATAGTGCTAGTAATACATCAATAAAAATTATTGTTCCAATCGACTCAACAACTGCCCGCGATGTTTTCTGAGGAACTTCTGTACTTGCTTTTTGAACGCTCAATCCGTTATAACAAGCTATTATTGCTATTGATAACCCAAAAAGCACACTTTTACTTATTGTTAATAAAATGTCTTTAATACTTAATTCAACGGCAAGTTTTAAGACAAAGTCCATGAAATCTACATCATAAAATAAAAATGAAATGATTCCTGCGCCGAATAGTCCGATAAAATTAAAAAAGAATGCCAGCGGCAGCAAAGAAAAAACTAGTGCAAATACTCGTGGAACGACCAGATAAGAAATTGGAGAAATGCCGAACGACAGAATTGCCTCAACTTCTTCATTTATTACCATATTTCCCAACTCAGTGGAAATTGCCGTTCCCGAGCGCGCAATAACAATCAAGGCTGGAATTAATGTTGCCAGCTCTCTTGTGATTATTATTAATAATATTGAATAGAGCATTTGGCTGTGAACAAAATTAGGATTGATTGCGCTCGCTTGAACAATTATTAACGCACCTATTACTAGGGCGGCAAACACTGTGAGTGTTAAGGCTTCTACGCCGGTGAATAAAATTTGTCTGAGAAGAACTAGTGCGCTTACGTTTTTGGTTTTGAAAGTTGGAATTATTTGATAGAATATTTCTATCGTGAAATTAAAGAAATAAGTTATACTTCTAATTTTCCCAACTAATACAGGGTTCTTCGCCGAAACCAATTGCGGTCCAATTTTAATGAAACATAACTAGATATTTAAAACAGACAAATGCTCTCTTTCCAGATGAGCAGAATTATACATCAAAATACGGTTTAATTTACTTTTTTAAAAGAATTTGTTGGCGGTATATATGGATTTATACAATCTTTTTATTTATGTTCCAATCGAATTAAAATAAAGTTTATTTCACTTCATTTTGGGGAACTATTTCATCCTTTTTTTTATTATCATAAGTGAAAATTAAAACAATTATTATTTCACACAATTGGAGAAAACATGAAAAAAGTATTTTTACTATTTGTTCTTCTTACACTCGCGAGCAGCTTATTTGCTCAATCGTACGAGAAAGCTTGGGGTGTAGGCGCAACATTTAACAGTGTACGATTTACATCCGATGTAATAGCTGATAAACTGAATTTCGGCTTTAATGGTTATGCGCAGTACGACCTTTCAACCAGACATGCGCTTAGAGCTGTTGTTGGTTATGACGTATTAACCGGTCAGGATCCAACAAATCTTGCAACGGAAATTACCACAAACAGTCTATCTCTTGGATTGGATTATCTTTTCAAATTCAATTATGATATACCGATTTATCCATATTTTGGCGCTGGTTTTTCTATCGTAGCTTTCGGTGTTGATAATGGCTTAAGAGAAGGCAGTACATTTGATGAACTATCGGCAAATCTGTTTTTCGGCGCAATGTTCGATATTATTGGCGAAAGATTAAAACTTAAAGGCGAGTTTTCTCAGCATACATTATCAACCGATTATTTTGATGGAATAAACGGATTAACCGGCGGCTTGTTCGGCGGAAGTATGGATAGTTACTTCGCTTTCGGTATCGGTATTCACTATTATATTGATGGTGAGGTTGTAAAAGAAAGCGTTCTTCCTTCCGGTATAACTGAAGTCGATTATGAAAGAATTGATAACATCAATAAAAAATATGCCGCAGAAAAAGTTGAACCTAAAATTAATTCTCTTCAGGATGAAGTAAACGGACTTAGCGCTCAGGTTGACGAGCTAATGAAGGAATTGAAAAAGAAACAGGACGCTAAGCCAGTTCCTGCATATTTTGATAATGTTTACTTTTCTGTTAACTCAGCAACTCCCACTTTTGATTCTATGGAAGATTTGCTTCACACTGCAAAAGTTTTATCAGGCAATAAATCTCTTAAAGTCGAAATAGTTGGCAATACAGATAATACTGGTTCCGATAAATATAATTATGATTTATCCAAGAAGCGTGCAGATTTTGTTCAAAACTTTTTGGTTTCCAAAGGCGTAGATGCCGCAAATGTTTCTGTAAAATCTGAAGGCGCTAAATCACCCCTTACTGATAATGCAACTGCAGACGGAAAAGCATTAAACAGAAGAGTTGAAATTAACGTAGTTAAGTAGTTTAATTTAGGCTTTGGCACAAAATTAAAGCAATTGCATCTCATCCCTGCAAGCCAGGGTGAGATGGTTATATTAATTTAACTTCTCAGCTTTTTCACGAACTTATTCTATTGACCTTCCCAAGATAAAGCCGCATATTAACGATCGTTAACAGTGAAGAAGATTATAAATGAACACAAAAGAAAAAATCCTTGAAGCGGCGTTAAATATTTTTTCTGTCAATGGTTACGGGGGCACTTCAATCCGGAATATTGCAAAAGAAGTAGGGGTTAGGGAAAGCGCAATTTATAATCACTTCAAATCCAAAGATAAAATTTTGGAAACGCTAATTCAAAAATACGGTGTACGCGAAAACCCTGAAGCGATAATCACAAATGATTTATTTGAAAAACTAAAAGAGCCGGAAACATTTTTTCTTTTATTCGCAAAGAGGCTTATTCATATTTGGGGTATGCCAAGTCAAATTATGTATTTCAGAATCATCCTGATTGATCAGTTCAGGGAGGATTCTTTTTCTCATGGTCGTTTTACGCAACACGTCAATGAACTGCGCTCTATCGTGAGTATCGTACTATCTGAAATGATAAAAAATAAAATTATAAGAAAAAGTAATCCTCAAATGCTGGCAAATGAATTTGTATATACTCTCATTCAAATTAGAATTGAATACTTATCGGGAAATGAAAAAATTGATTGGAATAAAATTGAAAATATTACAAGCGATCACATTAAATTCTTTTGGAATGCCGTAAAAAATTAGAGCGCAGATGAAAAATTATCCTTCTAAAAAAGACATCCTCGAGGCCCATATCAGAATAAAGGATTTAATTCATAGAACGCCTGTGCTTACTTCAGATAGCATTAATAGGATTACACAAACAAATTTATTTTTTAAATGCGAGAACTTTCAAAAAGTCGGCGCTTTTAAAATGCGCGGCGCATCAAATGCTGTTCTGTCTTTACCAAAGGAAAAGCTTAAAAACGGAGTTGCGACACATTCTTCCGGTAATCATGCAGCCGCACTTGCAAGAGCAGCAAAAATTGCGGGCACAAAAGCGTACATTGTAATGCCTCACACTGCTCCGAGGATTAAGAAGGAAGCGGTAAAAGGGTATGGCGCAGAAATTACTTTTTGTGAACCAACTTTGAAATCGCGTGAAGAAACTTTGAAAATAGTTGTCTCCAAAACAGGAGCAGAATTTGTACATCCGTTTAATAACTATTACATTATCGCCGGGCAGGCAACCGCAGCAAAGGAAGTATTTGAAAAAATAAAAGTTAATCTCGACTATTTAATTACTCCTGTCGGCGGAGGAGGATTGCTGAGCGGTAGTTTACTTTCCGCGCATTATTTTAGTCCATCAACCAAGGTTATTGGAGCCGAGCCTTGCGGAGCAGATGATGCGTTCAGGTCGTTGCGCGATGGCTTTATTCATCCATCTATTGAACCAAAAACAATTGCAGATGGGCTTTTAACTTCTCTTGGAGAAAAATCCTTTGCCGTAATTACTAAGTATTGTGAGGAAATTATTACGGTTAAAGAAGAAACAATTATAGCAGCCATGAAAATGATTTGGGAAAGAATGAAAATTATTGTTGAACCCTCTTCAACTGTAGTGCTTGCAGCGGTTATGGAAAACCAAAATAAATTTGAAGGAAAAAATATTGCTCTAATTTTATCCGGCGGTAATGTGGATTTAGAAAAACTCCCGTGGTAGATACTCTTTTTTAAGTAGATTAAAATGACACAGGACTGATGTTTTCTATTATTTTATTATATTTAGCACACACCAAAAATCAAAATAGTTATGAACAAAGCGCAAATTTTAATAGCTGATGATGACAAAAATTTATGTTACCTTCTTAAAGAAGAATTGGTCATCCAGGGTTTTTCCGTTGAAATTACTTTCGATGGGAATTATGCAATAGAAAAATTAAAAAACAAAAATTTTGATTTACTTCTCCTTGATCTCCAAATGAAAGAAATTGGGGGTTATGAGGTATTGCAATTTGTTCAAGAGAATCAGCCTGCTACTCAAGTTATAGTTCTTACTGCATCAAACGAAGTTCGAACAGCGATTGACTGTATGAAAAACGGCGCCTACGATTATATAGTGAAACCGTATGAATTCGGTCAATTGTTGGTGGTAATCGAAAGAGCGTTAGAGCATAAAGAATTGGTGCTACGTAATAAAATTTTAACATCAAGGGTAAACAAAAATACGCCAAACACTATAATCGGCGAAAGTAAAGCTATGCGGGATATTATTAATTATACCGAAAGAGCGGCGCTTACTGATTCCAGTATACTTCTTGAAGGAGAGACCGGAACCGGAAAAGAATTGTTTGCAGAATTTATCCATAAAAATTCAATCCGAAATAGAAAGCCAATGGTTGCAATTAATTGCGCTTCACTTCCCGATCAATTGATAGAAAGCGAATTATTTGGTTACGAAAAAGGAGCTTTCACAGATGCCAAAACTTCTAAGCAGGGATTGGTTGAAATGGCTAACGGCGGCACATTATTCTTAGATGAAATTGGCGAGCTTAGTCTAACGTTGCAGCCCAAGCTGTTAAGATTTTTAGAGAAGGGAGAATATAGAAGAGTTGGCGGAGTAAGTAATTTAAAATCCGATGTAAGAATTATTGGAGCAACTAATAAAAATCTACTCGAAGAAGCGGAAAGAAAAAATTTTAGAAGAGATCTATTGTTCAGATTAAATGTTGTAACGCTTCAAATTCCTCCGCTAAGAGAAAGGGGAGACGATATATTGCTATTAGCCTCGTATTTTTTACAAAAGAATGCTCCAATAAGAGTACAGAAAAAGCTTACACCCGTTGCAGAGAAAGCATTGCTTGAATACAGTTTCCCGGGAAATGTGAGAGAGCTTTCGCATATAATTGAACGAGCATTAATTTTCTCCGACGGGGAAATTATTAAGCATGAAGATCTAAACCTGCCGAAAAAAAATAGTTTTGAAAATGATTTTTCATTCGATAAGGATGGGAGAATTCAAACGATGGAAGAAATTGAGAGAATGCACATCCAAAAAACACTTGACGCAAACCGTTGGAATAGAGAGCAAAGCGCAAGAGCGCTTGGTATTAGTCAAAAAACTCTGTATACAAAAATTAAAAATTACGGACTTGTTCAGGAACAATTATTTTAGACCGAGATGAGCAAAGAAAATCAATTTCAGATTTCTAAAAGTACGGCTCACGATATTAACAATCTTTTAATGAGCATTAATAACAGTCTAGAGTTAATAGAAATTAATATTAAAAACCCCTCTAAAATCCTCGTGCTAAAAAGAAACATGGCTACTTTAACACAACGCATAGCTGAAATAATTGAGGATAGTTTAAGCTCAGTTCCGGGTCAAAAGTTCCGAAAAGTAAATCTGATACCTCTTTTAGAAGAATTATATTTTACTCTGGAGAACTCTCGAGGAAAACGAGTTAAAATAGAAAAGGAATATTCCGCTGAGGCAATTTACGTTCCCGGCAATGCCACTCAGCTATCTAGAGTACTGATGAATATTGGGGTAAATGCATTGGAAGCAATTGAAGATATCGGTTCGATTAAAATATCCGCTTATGATTCTGTTACGGAAAAAATGATTTCTTCCGATCAAAGATTAAAAAACTTTAAAGATTATTCCGTTATTAGAATTAAAGATTCGGGCGCAGGTATTAGCGAAGAGTATATTAAAAATATATTCATAGAAGGATTCAGCACCAAAACAAAGGAAAGGATTTCCGGAATTGGTTTGCACTCTGCGAAGAAAATAATTGAAGAACATAGCGGAGAAATTTTTATTGCCAGCACATTAAAAAAGGGCGCCACATTTACTATCTTGCTTCCGCGATATGCAAATAATTTTTCAGGTAACCTGAAGATGAATGAGAAGAAAAAAATTCTATTAGCTGATGATGAAGAAACAATTCTTGAGTTACTCCGCGATTTGCTAGAGTCGTATGGTTACGAAGTTGTTACGGCTAAAAACGGTAAAGAATTATTAGAAAAATATAACTATGGAATTGATCTTTGTATCATTGATCAAAAGATGCCCGTGATGGACGGATTTACGGCAATTGCAAAACTTAGGAAATCCAATATTACCATTCCAGTCTTGCTAACTTCAGGTTCACAGTCGTTAAAAGACGAGAAGAGAATTAAAAAACTTCAAATAAATTCCATTCTAACAAAACCTTATGATTTTGAAGAACTAGTTAGAACCATCGCCCAGATTATTCGTTAAACTGTTCTCCTCAGACCCTTCCAGATCAATCATCTTCAAGTTATTAACGTATTCCGTTATTACCGGTTTCTTGATTGCGGTCAGTCTATTAAGAAGTGTCACAATATCTTTTGCGGCAGTTTCTATATAATTTATTCTCTTTTGAATGCTCTCTTTTTTAATCGGCTGCTTTAAAATTTCTCTATTAATAGCGGCGGTGGAAAGATTAATTAAAGTCAGCGGCTGCTTAATTTGATGGTTTGCCGTTACAACTGTTGCGGCGTAAGTATTAATTTTTTCTATCTCAACTTTTAACTTGTTGCTTTCGCTAAAGCGGAGGGCAGAATTGATTCTTGCAATCAACTCAGTTTTGTTAAACGGTTTTTTAATATAATCAAACGCGCCCAAATCCAGTCCTTTTTGGATATCATCCGCGTCGGTAAGCGCAGTAAGTAAAATTACCGGAATAGATTTTGTGATGTCATTCGAAAAAATTTTTTCGCACACATCAAAACCAGACATTCCCGGCATCATCACATCCAGCAAAATTAAATCAGGAATGTGCTCTGCTGCCATTTTAAGACAAGTTGGTCCGTCGTATGCAGAAAGCACTTCGAAACCGACTCTCTTAAGCCTGTCTTTTATTATTAAAACATTATCCGGCTGATCGTCAACGACCAAAACTTTTTTTGTCATGATATCTCGACTTCTGAGGATAACAAATTGCTAACTTTTGACAATAGATAGGATCTTACAATTGGTTTTGTAATTAAATCATTAAAACCGTTTTGCTTAATAATTTCTTGATCGTCAAGCATTGCCTGTGCAGTTAGAGCTGCTACTACTATATTTTGTTTTTTATATCTTTTTCGAATCCGCTTGATGGTCTCAAAGCCATCCATATTTGGCATCATAATGTCCAGAAGAATTAAATCCGGAATCATACTTTCCAAAACGTTGAGGCATTCTACTCCGTCTCTTGCAAAAAGAACTTCCATATTAACACTGTTAAGAATTTCTCCCACGGTAAAACGCGTGTCGCTGTCGTCATCCACCACTAAAATTTTTGGAATATGCTTCTTATTAATCAGCAGTTCCTTTTTCTCCTCTTCCGGAGCGGCATCAATAACTTTTCTGCCATCATCACTTGATTTAGCTGAGTGTGTTTTTAACGTTGAAAAGTGCCCGGTATTATTTAGTGGGACGGTTTCTATAACGATGTTGTTAAGGGATAAAGTAAACGTGGAGCCCTTTTCCAATTTGCTCTTTACCGTTATGGTGCCTTCGAGCAAGTCTGCAAATCTTTTACAGATAGCTAAACCCAAACCTGCGCCTTGAAATTTCTTAGTGCTTCCAAAATCCGTTTGATGAAATTCGTTAAAAATAAAGCGCTGATCTTCCTCGGTAATTCCTATTCCGGAATCAACAACTAGGAAATCCAATTTATTTGCGGATGGCTTAACAATAAGTTTAACAACTCCTTCATCCGTAAATTTAACTGCGTTACCCAGAAGATTTAAAAGGATTTGTTCAAGCTTCCTTTTGTCCGTCAGTATCAAATAATCTTCATCTCCTTCCAGCAAAATTTCAAACGAAATATCCTTTTCCAGCACAAGCGGTTCAATTGAAGAATAAATCTCTTCGAACAATGCGCTTACAAGAAAACTGCTCTTCTTTATTTCTAAACGACCGGATTCGATTTTGGAAAATTCTAATATATTATTTATTAAAGCAAGCAGTTTTTTTCCGTTCCGCAGAATGATACTCATCTTTTCTTTTGATTTTGGTCTTGAGTCCGGATCGCTTCCAACAAGCTCAGAAAGTCCTATTATTGAATTTAGCGGAGTCTTTAATTCGTGCGACATGTTTGCGAGGAATTGCGATTTTACGTTTGTAAGTTCAATTGCACTTTCTTTTTGAGTCTCTAATTCCTTTGCTTTTTCTTGCAATGCTTTATGAAGCAATTTTAATTCGGTATTTTGATCTGTAATCTGTTCGTTCTGTTTGTAGTAGTCTTCATTTAATTCTTTAAGCTCGCCAACAAGATTTTGAAGCTGATGGTATGACATGGCATTATTCAATCCGATTGCAAATTGATCTGCAATATTTTCGATAAAAACCTTTGGATTTTTTCTTGGAGTTTTCTCAGACGCAAACTCAATAATTGCAATTACTTTTTTGTTATAGATAATCGGGAAAACAAGGGAATACTTAATCTTTATTTCAATTGAAGCTGTTTTTAATACCGGCAGATCACTTTCGAAATACAACTCGTGGACTTCTTGCTTGTTAATTACATTAGAATATATGCTTCCACCGTTCTTTACGGAAATTGTGTTCATGCTTAAACCCTTTGAGGCGAGGGTTTGAAGTTCTCCATTGTTATTTAAATAAATAGCGCCGAAATTAATACTCAATACTTCAAGCAGCTTATTTAACACAGCCTCAGAAATTTTATCTAAAGAAGGATTTTGATTTACAATCTGAATTACATCAGAATATTCCTTTTCCTCACTCTCATTTAACTGAATCTTGTCCAGCATCAAATTGAATGTTTTGCCCAACTCTCCCAGCTCATCTTTCGATATTATTGTAACACGGTGATCTAAGTCCCCTTCGCGAGTTATTTCGGTTGCCGCGGAAAGTAATCCAATTTGCTTTCTAAATTTTGTAGTGAAAATAAGAATGAAAATTATTGTGAGAAAAATTGCGGAAATTGCGATTACGATCGTAAGCATTTGAAGATCAGATCGGAAATGAGCAGACTCTATGTGAGAGTCAAATATTAAAAAGGCTTGCCGCTGTTCGGTTTCTAACACAGTTTTTGATTTATAAATAGTTGTAAACAAATCGTAATCGTCAAACTCCAGCCACGAAATATCAAAATTGTTTTTGAACTTTAATTCATTGTAAGCTTTAGTCAAATTTGAGTACAAGTGATTATTTACATCAATGTTGGAAATTAATTGCGGCACATCGCTTGAAACAAATGCGATTTCGGCGCGATTTTTTTTTGCAAGATTATTCAGAAATATTTGATCTACCATCTTACCGTAAAAAATGGTCCGTGTCTGGCGATCGCGTGTATGGAAAAGTAATAAATTTGAATTTTCCGTAATGAATTCATTGAATTGACTTGGTCCGAAGTTCAATAACATCGAACTTTTGGTTTTAATATTTTTTTCTTCGATGGAAAAATCATCATCAACAATAACTATAAAATCTATGGCAGTGCTTTCTAAATTGACCTTATTGAGAGAGTACCGGAAATTAATTTTATTGAAATCAGATTTCAATTCTTCAACTTCGCTTTCTAAAGAAAACACAAAATCGCTTGCTGAATTTAATAGGCTTTGGTTGTTTTGGTCCTTTATTATTCTGTTTGCTGCGGTGTAAAAGGATACAATAGATATAATTGAGAAGAGTGCAATAATGAAGAACGTAATAAGAAATATTCTGACATTAATTTTCATTATTTTCTTTAGCTAAAGCTTTTCTTATTGAAACAAGTAATTCATCCAGATCGTATGGCTTACTTATAAAATCAGAAGCGCCTAACTTAGCGGATTCAATTGCGCTTTGCACATCGGCATAGGCGGTTAAGACAATTACATTTATCTTAATTCCATCATCTTTAATTTTCCTCAAAACATAGAAGCCATCTTTCTCAGGCATTTTCAAATCGAGCAAAAGCAAGCTAACCTTATTGAACGCTATAAAATCAAAAGCATCATCGGCAGTTGTAACAAAATTCGATTTGTAACCGATTTCATTCAATTCATCGGAGAGAACCGAACATAAATTGTAATCATCGTCAACAATCAAAATGGAATCCATAAAATCTACCCTTATTCGTGGATAATATTTACTTTTTGCGAATCCATCAATGCTCTAGTTTTCAGCAATTCATCTTTAATTAAGATTTTCTTTTTTTCTGCCAAACGCTCTTTAAGCGACGGTATAATTTCGGTTTCGATTAAAATAATAATTTCTTTTTTCGTAACGGAATTTTGATCGTAACCGGTTAAATATTTTATTCCAAAGACCCACCATGGTAAATCCTTGAGGAATGGAATTCCCCTGCGGAGAATTAGCTCTTCGTTTTGATAGAGTCCGCCAATTACAGTTTGTTCGCCATCAAGCATAATAATTTCTGTAGAAGCCATTGTCTTTCTTATTTCTGTACTGAGAACACCAGGTTCTGCAGAACTTTTTTCTACCATCAATTTAAGCAGGACATAATCAATTCCCTCTTCTTGATAAATATAGGGTGTAACTTCAACGATAGTGCCGGTTTCAAAAAATTTGTCTGTTAAATTGCCGGCAAAATCTCTTTCTTTTATTGAGATGTTCGACCCAATCTGAATTTTACCTTGATTCTTATCCCGTACGCTTATCGACGGACGAGCGATTATTTCACCCAAATTTTCACTTTCAAAAAATTTAAATGCATTTACCGCCGTTCCTGTAAACGAACCCAAGTTGAATTCGGTAGCAGTACTTAGGGTAAAATCAGGCGGATCTTGAGTTGTTGTGGCTGCGCCTTCTCCAGTGGCTTCGGCACTAAAAGTTCTAAGTTTTGTTCCAATCGAAATTCCACTTTTAGAAAGAAGCCATTCCCAATTGATTCCTCTTTCCTGCATGTCAGTGATATTTGCTTCGAAAATAACCGCAGAAATTTTTACTTCTCTTGTGTCTATTCCGGCATAAATTGCCGCATCAAGTGAAGATTTTAAATCAATCTTTGATTTTACAACGATCGAGGTCGGCTTTTCTTCATATTCCAAATTGTGAAATTGAACAATAACGCCAAGGGCTTTCATATACGGCATCCTTTCTATTTGAATGCCGATGGGAACTTCAAGATCAACAGTGGATAAAATTGTTCTGCCGGAAATCTTTTCGCTTACTTTATTTAAAACCTCAATTGCTTTTGAGAATGGAATGTTTTCCGCCATAGTAACCAGTTCTTCCGGATTTATATACCCGCCCAATTGTCTTTGAAAATCGTTCTGGCCCGCTGTTTGAATTGTTAAGCAAAGCAGTATGAGTATCAAACTAATCTTTTTCATTTTATTACACTCTCGTTATTCTCTTTTTTTTTCGCCCAATGATAGAGTTATTTTTTCAATTAAACCACCTTTATTAAGAATAAAGGATACCTGGTTTGTATGATAATCAATCTCAGTAACATATCCCAAATAAACTTGATCCCCTTCCCAGAGCAAATAAGTTCTGCCGCCGGAATCCACTAAAAACGCGCCATCCGGAATAAGCGCTAAAAGTTGAGCTGTCTGCACGTCAAGCAGATTATCTTTATTTGGCGGAATTTCATTTCGTATCAGCGGATAAAATACATCGTAAATTGGATTCGGGATTAATCTATTTTCTTTAAGTGTGGCAGATGTGAATCTATCTTCAATTGAAAAGTATACTGCTACAAAAATATTATAACTCACCAGATAGTGCGGAATTCCTTCCTTATCTACCTGAACGAAATTTACAAAGTTGCAGCGCAATACTTTTTTAAGCTCTTTGCTTTGTTCCATCGCATAGATTAGCGAGTAAACATCGTTAAATGTAGCAGTGCCGCTGAGTTTATATGTGTAATAAGAGTAGAACTCCTCTGCAATAATATCCTCGTACTCAATATTCACAAATGATTGCGGAGAGAAATTGTAACTTACTCTATTTACGAAATCATAAAATTTGGATTGCGTTAATTTCGCAGGTATGTTGTATTTACGCATAGCAAGTATTGAATCAAGTTCCGCCACTCTTTTCTGGAGAGTATTTAACTGATCGAGCAACTCTGCCGTGTTATAGGCATTTAAGTTTAAGTCGGCTATTTTGCTTTTCTTTTCCTTCTGATCGTTGCTCTGAATATAAAACGCATAAAACGATCCTAGAGCAATAACAAAAATTAGTATTACCGTTAAAGCTAAAGTATTTTTTAGTTTTCGGTCCATCCTATTTGGGTAAATTCCTATCTATTTTTGTATTAAGGACGTACGTAAAAGCATTTTTCTCTCGCAGAGATTCATACAAAACATTTTTGAGTATTGAGGAATTACTAAATTCTGCAAATTCAGTCACTGAAGTTCGCGAAAGGGAGTATCCTTTAATAATTAACTCCTCCTCGCTCAAACCATCAAGACTCGATATCCAAAAGTTCCTTCTTCTTTCAATAAAGTTGGATGTGCTTTCAAGTGTTGTTCCCCAAATTTCTGTTCCAACCGAAGCAGAATCTAAAATAGATTGAGTATTATCGAAGTTCGAAATTCTTGTTGTCAAAGGTGTAATTTTATCCACTATTTCCTGATTTCTACTTTCTAATTCTACAAGTCTTACTATTTCTTTATCCAAATCTGCGCTGGTTTTTATATTAGATAAAAATTTAATTGTAAAAAATAATGTGGCTATGAATAATACAATTAGCATTAGATAACTATGCCAACCGAATTGAAGAACCTTTCTGCTTTCGGAAATATACGCGGGAAGAATATTAATTCCGTTAAATTCTTTTTCCTTTTCATGAAAATATTCATACGCGGCTGAAAGAGGAACTGCAAAGGAAGAAATATTTTCTTTATCATCCTTTGACAATTCTGTCATGTCAAAAAGATCAAAAGTAAGCGGAATAACGTTCGCCTCGGGGAATGTACCGTAGAAAGAAAGAACCATATTTTCGGATTTATCGTCACCGCATAATACAACATTATCCAAACGCGGAATTCCGCCGTTTTCCATTTCCAACAGAATCTTGGAAAAGTAAACATCGTAAGTATGAATATTGCTGGTTCCAATATCTAGTGTGGAGCCTATATGCTTTAGGCTCTGTCCTTCAAGGAAAATTAATTCGCTTGTATCCTTTCCGGTATAAATAATTAGTGAATAATCTTCGGGGAAAAATTTTAAATTTTGCGAAACATAATTAGCTAAAGCAATTTCCGCACATTTAATTGTTTTAATAGAATATGGTCTGCTGCGCCCGTGATAAGTTGCAAGCGAATTTAAAAGATTAACGCACGGTATTTCATTTTCAATGAATACGCACAGATGGGCTTTACCATTTAGCTTAACGCAATCAATATGATCCCTGTTTATGTAAATTCCCTTAACATTATAAATGTCGTCGGAAATTCTATCCAGTAGTTTATTTTTATCTTTGGCAGCTTCGCCTTCATAAACGTGAAAGCTAACGATGGGGTCAGTTAATACCGGAATAAAATCAACATTTGTAAGTTTAATATCGCTTAGTAGACCAGCAATTTTACCCACATCGGAAGTGTCTTGAGCCGATTCGGAAGATATGTGCGGTTCACTCATTCCATCAAGAGAGAGATTTCCGCCCGATAGATCGCCCATATCCAAATTATGGATATCCAAAGTTCCATTAGCCCCGGCTTTCCCTAATCCTTCTAACCGAACGGATAATGTCCTATGAATCTTTATTCCGGTTTTGTCTTTGGAAAAGACTGCAGCTTTTATTTCATTCGCTTCGCAATAAAAACAAATTATTGGGCGCATATTATCAAGTACCCTTTAGAAGCTGAATTATTCTTGTTTTGTTATTGGCATAAGCCAAGGCATTTTCCTGAGTTATTTTTCTTGCTTGAAAGAGCCGAATCAAATCCTGCTCCATTGTGATCATTCCCTGCTGAGCGCCTTGAACAATCATCATATAAATTTCGCTGGTATTATTATTTTTAATTGCCGCCTTCACGCTCGGCGTAATAACTAAAACTTCTTTTGCTATAACACGTCTGCCATCCACACTTGGAACAAGTTTTTGCGAAACAACAGTAACCAATGTATCGGCTAATCTGTGCATAACGCGTTCCTGCTCCGCAGGGTTTACCTCTGCAATTATCCTATCGATTGATTCGGTTGCAGAAGAAGTATGC
>JAHJTX010000100.1 GCA_018829545.1 Bacteroidota bacterium
GAGTGGTATTTATCTCTATAAATTAGCGAGTGGAAGTTTTAGTAAAGTAAATAAAATGCTGCTGCTGAGATAAACTAAAAATAAATGGGGTAAGTTAAGGCTTGCTCTTTCTAAAACGTAAGTTTAACCTCCAGTTGCTCAAGGTTTAAAGCCGTTATTCCGGTGCAATTTTATTTTACGAAGGCGTATTCAAAAGTGTAAGTTTTTCAAAAGTAAATGTAGTTGTAAAATGTTATTTATTAAAATTTTTGGAGTACGCGTTTGCAAAATTGTTCCAAATGCGGACAACTTAGTACATATTTTCATAAATATTGTGACTTAACATTTTTGTAATTAGCCGACGCTGAAAAATTCATATATTAACCAAAAGACCCTTGATTTATCTTTTGTTTTTAAAACTAATATAAAACTCTATTTCCTTATTTTTTTTATCTTTTTTGTATAACCGGAAAAATATTATTTCTTAGCCCCATAATCTGTTGTTTCTATTCGTTTTATATTTGACAATGAATCGCTGTATTATCTGCACACGATTTTAAATATTCACTTTAACCAAACCAGATTGAAAATAATTGATATATTCATTTCTTGACTTTTTAGCTCATAAATGACATATTGAACCATGATAAGAGAATTTTCCTTTAAAACCTCCGATAATGAGTTACTTTCTGTAACTACTTTTCAGCCAACTGAAAACAAAAACGACATATTAAACGTTTTAGTTTTTGCTCATGGATTCAAAGGATTTAAAGATTGGGGCTTCGGTCCTTACATTGGAGAGTATTTTTCGAAGAGAGGATTTTTTGTTATTACTTTCAATTTTTCGCATAACGGAATTGGCGGGAATAAATTTGAATTTACTGAACTGGATAAATTTGCCGATAACACAATTTCAAGAGAGGTTCGAGAATTAATTGAAATATCGAATGCAGTTAAGAGCGGTTATTTTGGTGAATTGGACGAAGCAAAAATCGGTTTGCTCGGACACAGCAGGGGAGGAGTTGTCTCAATTCTCGCGGCTAGTAAATCCAAAATACTCTCAGCAATTACAACATGGGCATCAATTTTTAATTTGAATAGATTTTCGGAGCGACAGATTCATGAGTGGAAAGAGAGAGGTTTTGTCGAAATTATGAACGCACGCACAAAGCAAAAAATGAAGTTGAATTTAGCCTTATTGAACGATATTGAGCAGAACTCGAATGATTATTTGAATGTTGAAAAAGCAATTATTGAGTTAAAAATTCCACTGCTTATCGCGCATGGTAAAGAGGATTTAGCCGTTAGCGTTTCCGAGGCTGAGATGATTTATGAATCTTCGGATAAAAATTTAAGCAGAATGATTCTAATAAACGGTGCTGGACACACGTTTAATGTGCAGCATCCCTTTTCTGGAAGCAATCCAAAATTTGAAAATCTTCTTGAAGAAACTCATAAATTTTTTGTAAACTCGTTCGCCAAATAATTAATTTTTTGATTATTAAGTAAAATGGACTAAAAATATGGGATTAAAGAATATTGTTTTCATACTCGTCTTTATCATTTCATTCGCTTTCCTAATTAAAAATCTTTACAAAGTTTTTACTTACCTGAAAATTGGACAAAAAGAAAACAGGTTCGATTCGCCTGGTCAACGGATTCTAAATGTTTTGAAGATCGCCTTCGGGCAATCCAAACTTTTAAGAGAGCCTGTTGCGGGACTAATTCATTTCCTAATTTTCTGGGGATTTATTTTATTCCTTTTTGCCGTGATCGAAACAATTATTCAAGGATTTTACACTCCTTTTGATCTGGAATGGACTGGCGCTCTTTATGGTTTTATTACTTTCACTCAGGACTTTTTTGGGCTATTTGTTCTAGTTGCAATTTTGTACTCATTTTTTAGAAGATACATTCAAAAAGTTAAAAGGCTGCAGGGTGGAAGTGAAGAAAAAGTTGACGCGGCAATTGTACTACTTCTGATATTGACTGTTGTCTTTTCCATGTTCATACAAAATTCCGCACACATAGCTATTAATAGTTATCAGTTATCCGAATACGAATTTCGACCAATTTCGGAGTTTCTTGCAGCATTGTTTTTCGCTGAGAATTATAAAGCGGCATTAGTTGGTTACGAAGTTGCATGGTGGGTGCACATCTTAACAATATTTTTCTTCATGAATTATCTTCCGTATTCAAAACATTTTCACGTATATACTTCAATTCCGAACGTATATTTTTCAAAAATCGGATCACAGAAATATGCTTTAAAGCCGATAAATCTTGAAGATGAATCAATTGAGCAATTCGGAGCCGCTGATGTTGAACATCTTTCATGGAAGCAAATGCTGGATGGTTTTTCTTGCACGGAATGCGGACGCTGTACTACCGCTTGCCCAGCAGCCAACACAGGAAAAGCCCTATCGCCGAAAAGAATAATCGAAAAAATTCGAAAGAGAACCGAGGAAAAAGCTCCTTTGATTTTGGCTCAATCGGACAATCAAGAGATTTTAGAGAAGACTTTGGTTCACGGATATATTACTCAAGAAGAATTGTGGGCATGCACAACCTGTAATGCCTGCGTTCAAGAATGTCCTATTACAATTGAGCACATCGATTCAATAGTGGATATGCGCAGAAATCTTACTTTAATGGAAGCGTCTTTCCCAACTGAACTCAATGCCGTATTCAAAAATATTGAAACGAATTTTTCTCCATGGGCTTTTAATCCAAGTGAGCGCGCGGATTGGGCTACAGGAATGAATATAAAAACGCTGGCGGAAGATCAAGACGCAGAAATTCTTTTCTGGGTTGGCTGTGCCGGATCGTTCGATTCAAGATATCAAAAAGTTACAAAAGCATTTGCTACTTTGATGCAGAAAGCGGGAATAAATTTTAGAATTCTTGGAACGGAAGAAAAGTGCAACGGCGATACAGCTAGAAGATTAGGGAATGAATATCTCGCTCAAATGCTGATGAAAGAAAATATTGAAACGCTTAATAATTATAAAGTTCGGAAAATTGTGACGGCATGTCCGCACTGTTTTAATTCAATTAAAAATGAATATCCTCAGTTTGGCGGAAATTTTGAAGTGTTGCATCATAGCGAACTTATTATTAATATGCTTCAAGAAAATAAAATTGAATTGAATGAGAATTCATCTGCGTCGAAAATAACTTTTCATGATTCTTGTTATTTGGGCAGATACAACAATATTTATAACGCTCCTCGTGAGGCATTAGAAAAAATTGGCGGCGTTGAATTGATTGAAATGCCGAGGAGTAAAGATAAAGGTTTCTGCTGCGGCGCCGGCGGCGGAAGAATGTTCATGGAGGAATTAGAGGGAAGCAGAATTAATGAAAACAGAACTAAGGAGGCTATTGAAACCAATGCAGATACAATTGCAGCAGCTTGTCCGTTCTGCATAACCATGCTTAGCGATGGATTAAAAACTTTTGAAAAAGCTGACGATATTAATGTTAAAGATATTGCAGAAATTGTTTTAGACAACACCAAATAATATTTAACTTTTACCAACCAATTACAGGAGGTATTTAATGAGCGAGAAGTATAACCAATTAGTTCAATATGTACAGAGCCTAGACTCAGACGTATCAAAATTTTACGAAAAAGGACATGCTGCTGCAGGAACTAGATTGCGTAAAGGCTTGAGCGAACTTAAAAAAATGGCTCAAGATCTTAGAAATGACATACAAGCTGTTAAAGTTGAAAGAAAAGCACCAAAATAATTCAACTACTTTAAGCTGGCAGTTTGAATAAAACTGTCAGCTTATTTCATCTGTTTATAATTGCTTGTTTTGTCAGATATTAATAAACATTTTCATGTAAGTAAATTATTTTATATGCTCGTTTCATACCAAATCCATCAAAATAAAAATCTAATATGAAGTTCAACAAATCGGTAAAATTTCTACTCTCGGCAATTTCAATTTGGGTTATCAGCTTCAATTCATCTCTCATACCAAGTTCTGATTTATTCGAAAATTCAAATCAAGATTCTGTTGTTACTTATTCATTCTCATTCGTTGGCGATTTGATGTGCCACGAAACTCAGTATAAGTACGCAAGGACTGATTCACAAAATTTTGATTTTAAGAGTAATTTTGATTTTGTTAAACCGATTTTTGAAAGTAAGGATGTGGTTATTGGAAATTTAGAAACCGTGCTTACCGATTCTCTCAATGATATTTCCGGATACCCGGTATTCAATACGCCAGAAGCATTTTTACGGGATATTAAATCCGCTGGCTTTGATATTTTAGTTACCGCCAATAATCATACATTTGATCAGGGCGCCGAAGGAGTAAAGCGGACAAAGCGTCTGCTCGATAAACACAGTATGAAGTACTCCGGTTTTAAAACTGAATCAGAAAAGTGGGAACAGTACAATTTATTCGAAACGGGCGGATTAAAATTCTCACTTCTTTCTTATTCATTTGGCACTAATTACGGTTCTTCAAATGGCGCTGGATCAGAATATGTGAATCTAATAAAAAAGGATTCGATCACATCTGATATAAATAGAGCAAAAGAATTTAGCGCAGATCTCATAATCGTTTATCTGCATTTCGGAAGGGAATATGAGACAATTCCAAATGAGTACCAAAAAGAAACCGTACAATTTATAAGAGACGCTGGCGCAGATATTATTATTGGCTCACATCCGCATGTAGTTCAACCAATCGAAAGTTTTGTATCCGATAACTCAAAAATTGATACAGGATTGGTTGCATACTCACTCGGAAATTTTATTTCAAATCAAAGATGGCGTTACTCGGATTGCGGAATAATCCTCAATGTTGAAGTCTCCAAAAATTTCAAAGATAATTCAGTCAAACTTATTAACTACGTAGCGCAGCCATTTTGGGTATACAAGGGAAAAAGAGATAAGAAAAATCAATTTGTAGTAATTCCCTCGGATTCATTATCTCAATCAATCGATTTTTCCTTTCTCACAGTTCAAGATTCGGTTAAACTTTTAGAAAGCTTGAATGACACGAAAGAAATTTTAAAAGGTATCCACCCAAAGAATCCAATCCCAACTTATTAACTCATCTTACGCAAAAGTTTGAAATTATATTGTAGATCGAAGCGAAGCTTCAATAAAATGCTTGTTTTTTACGATCCCGATAAATTTCGGGATCGTGTTACAAGTTCTGCGTAAGGTGACTTATTAGATATCTGATTAGTCATCTAATTTCACTAAATTTAGCGCCTCTTATTTACAACAGTTTACATGAAAAATAAAAAAGCGTCTTTAACAATAATATTTTTTACCGTCTTTATAGATTTGATGGGCTTTGGAATACTTATTCCAATTCTTCCAACTTTTGCCAGCAAAGAATTGAATATTACAGATTTCGAAATCGGGTTCATTATTGCAATTTTCTCGCTAGTTCAATTTCTGTTCAATCCTGTTTTAGGTAAAATATCGGATAGAATCGGAAGAAGACCGATAATTATTGTAACCCTGCTCATAACTTCTCTATCCTATATTATTTTCTCAATCGCTGATTCTTTACTAATACTCTTACTTTCTCGAATGTTAGCGGGATTTGGAGGCAGCAATATCGGAGTTGCACAAGCATATATCGCGGATATAACTGATAAATCCAGCCGTTCAAAAGGTATGGGAATGATTGGAGCGGCTTTTGGTTTAGGATTCGTTTTCGGTCCTTTAATTGGAGGAATGATTTCCGAATATGGTTATGCATTCGCCGGTTACGGAAGCGCTGCGTTTTCACTCACGGCTGCAGTTTTCGCTTTCTTTCTTCTTCCTGAATCATTAAAAAAAAGAGAAGAGAAAAAGAAAATCGATTTCAGATTATTTGATTCAGAATTCAGCCTCAAAATATTAAGAAACCCGAATGTGGGTATATTCATAATCATATTTTTCATAATCGTATTTTCTGTTGCCAACATTTATGGAACGTTCGCAATTCTTGGCTACAAAGTTTATGGATTCACAGATAGACAAAACGGTTACCTGTTCGGCATTATGGGCATTGTTAGCGCTATAATTCAGGGCGGGCTAATTAGGATTTTATCGAAGAAATTTAGCGATTATTCCTTGATTCTAATCGGGACGATTTTCATGACGCTTGGTCTTGGACTTCTACCGTATGGAATAAATTTTACTGGAGTTGCAATCATCATATCAATTCTGTCAGTTGGAACGGGTGTTTTACAGCCAACAATACTGAGCGTAGTTTCAAAAAAATCTCCCGATGAGCATCAAGGTGCTATTCTCGGTTTGAATCAATCACTAGCTTCTCTTGCGCGTGTGCTCGGTCCAATTTGGGGCGGATTTGCGTTCGAATTTATTGGATATGAATTTCCCTTTTTAACCGGAGCCTCTTTTACTTTTATCACTTTCATAATGATTATTTTCTTTTTTAAGTCAAAACTAAGACAGGTATAATTGATGTTTACGATTGGCAAAATAAATTTAGATAAACCATTACTTCTTGCTCCAATGGAAGATGTAACGGGAATTGGATTTAGAAAACTGTGCAAAGAACTGGGAGCAGATATTGTTTATACGGAGTTCGTGAATTCGGACGGATTGATTCGAAACAATAAAAAAACTCAAAAAAAATTGAAGATTACAGAAGAAGAAAGACCCGTTGGTATTCAAATTTATGGATCGGATATTTCTGCAATGGTTGAGTCTGCGAAAATTTCAGAAAAATACAATCCAGATATAATTGACATAAATGCGGGATGCTGGGTTAAGAAAGTTGCGCAGCGGGGCGCAGGCGCGGGTCTTCTCAAAGATCCAAAGTATATGCAGTTAATGGTAGAATCAGTTGTAAAAGCCGTAGAAATTCCCGTTACAGTCAAAACACGAATCGGATGGGATGCCGACACAATCTACATTGAAGAAATATCCAAAAGAATGGAAGACGCAGGCGCAAAAGCCTTAACTATTCATTGCAGAACAAGAACGCAAGGGCACGCGGGTGATGCAGATTGGAGTTGGATTCCCAAAATTAAAAATATTGTTAACATTCCCGTGATTGTGAATGGAGGAATCTTCTCAGCGGAAGATGCTAAACGGGCTTTCGATGAAACTGGAGCTGATGGAGCAATGATTGCACGCGGAGCCATTCAGCATCCATGGATTTTTAGAGAAGCAAAGGAACTTATATCTGAGGGGAAAATACCTGAAGATCTTTCGAACGAAGAGAGAATTTCTACGGCTCTTAAACATTTAAGATATGAGATTGCCCACAAAGAATTAGAGAGACAGGCTGTAGTGCCGTTTAGAAAATACTACACCGGATATTTGAAAGGATTATATAATTCATCAAAAATCCGTCAGGAATTAATGAAGCACGAAAGTTATGAACCAATAGAAGAACTGCTTTTCGGTTATCTTGAAGAATTGAATAAATACGATGAAACCAAATTATTAGAAGAAAACTGAAATTGAAAACGTACCGATACTTAGCAGCCAGATATTTATCGAATATTTTTGTACCGCCTTCCTTTACGTTTTTATCTTTTCTATTCTTAGCTATAAATTTTGAAAATATTTTATTGATGAAAGTGGCGGGAATTTTCAATGGGTTGTTATACGGTCTGCTAATCCCAATTGTTATTTTTCAAAAATTGCGTAAAAAAGGGAAAGTAGGGGATATTGACGCAACTGTTAAAGAGGAGAGGTTTTTTCCATTTATTTATGGAGTAGTTATATGTTGTGCAGCGCTCATTATTTCTGGTTTAATTGGCAGCCACGAGTACATTTTGGTTTTATGGCTATTATATATTATTAACACACTTGGACTAATACTTATCACTAAATTTTGGAAGATAAGCGCACATGCAATTGGAATATCCATTCCAATTGGAGTGTTTTTTTATATCTACGGAACAGTATCACTTTACATGCTCCCTTTATTGCTATTAATATGCTGGTCCAGATTGGAACTTAAGGTTCATACCACTCTGCAGCTTTTGATGGGGAGCATTTACGGATTTGGTTCAACTTATTTAGTTTTTTCAGTTTTGCTTGGTTAAGCGCGTATTTTAAGTGCGCCCCGTAATTTTTTAGGAATAATTCAATTATTTTGGAGGCAGAATGGATATTAAAAATCTTATTAGAGACGTTCCAAATTTTCCAATTGAGGGAATTGTATTTAAAGATATAACAACCCTTTTGAAGGACAAAGAAGGCTTTAACGAGGCTTTAGCTCAATTGCATAACTTCAGTAAAAATAAAGGAATAACCAAGGTTATTGGAATTGAATCGAGAGGATTCATTTTTGGAGGCGCCCTTGCTGAAAAATTGGGCGCCGGGTTCGTGCCAATAAGAAAGCCGGGTAAACTTCCTGCTCCGAGTGTGAGTGAAAGTTACATATTAGAGTATGGAACAGATATAATTGAAATTCACGAAGACGCAATTGAAAAAGATGATATTGTTCTGCTCCACGATGATTTATTAGCTACCGGCGGAACTATGGAGGCAGCTTGCAAATTGGTTGAAAAGCTGGGAGCACAAGTAGCGCAAATATCTTTTTTGATTGAATTATCTTTCTTGAATGGAAGGGAAAAGCTGAAGAAATATGATGTTCACTCTCTCGTAAAATATGATTCCGAGTGAAAGTTAAAGCCGTTTCCATTTTAGTGGACTGATAACAACTACGAATTCACCTTTCATTTTAATTGAGCTAATATTCTCTAAAAGTTCTACGGGGAAACCTTCATAGGTTTCCTCAAATTTTTTTGTCAATTCTCTGCAAATAACAATATATCTTTCAGGCATATATTCGTTAAGCTCTTTAATAAGTTTTTCTATTCTATAAACAGATTCGTAAATGACAATTGTCCTCTCTTCCTCGCTTAATTGCTTCAGTTTTTTTTGTCTGCCTTTTTTCTGCGGTAGAAAACCTTCAAAAACAAATGCATCTGTGGGAAGACCGGAAATGCTGAGAGCTAAAATGGCTGCATTTGGACCTGGTATTCCAACGACTTCTATGGATTGTTTTCTGACAGCATTAACTAACCTAATTCCCGGATCAGAAATTCCCGGCGTTCCAGCATCGGAGACTAAACCGCAAGATTCTCCACTCTTAATTCGCTCTATTATATAATCAATTTTTTTTTCTTCGGTATGGGCGTTAAGAGAGAGCAGTTCGTTTTTTATATCCAGCATTTTAATCAAAGAGCCTGTTACTCTGGTATCTTCACACGCAATAAAACTGACGCTTCTCAGTACTTCGATCATACGTTTGGAAACATCACCAAGATTGCCGATCGGAGTTGCAATTACTACTAATTTCCCAGCCATATATTCTCTTAAATTCTTTGATGCAAGATAAATAATATCTTTTCTAATTGAATTCATGATTAAAAATATTTCTTGATTTTTAATTTTATAAATGTTACACTTGCTGTAACATTTAAGACCAAATATGTCCGCATCAACAAAATTATCAACTTCAGTTAAAGCGCTTTGTTATTTAGCCGAAAGCTATCCAACGCCAAGGAGCAGTAAAGAGATTTCCGAGAATACAGGACTGAATGCATCGAAACTTCGGCAGTTGCTTTCACTTCTCTCGAAGCAGAATATTGTTGTGAGCACGCAAGGAAAATCCGGTGGATTTTTACTTGGCAAAGAACCGAGCGGAATAAATCTGCAGGAAATATATTGTGCAATTGAAGACAGAAAAGCGTTTCATTTGGATGTCTCTAATAAGGATGATAATTCAAATCAGCCGGTATTGTTCAATAATTACTTTCTCGGTCTCTTCGCAGATGTTCAAGTTGATATTGAAAATAAAATGAGAAACATTTCTTTGCTTTCTATTTTAAGCGACATTGGAATTACATTAGAAAATTTTAGTCAATAAATTATTAAAAAAAATTATAGGTGAGTCATGGAATTCTTAAAAGAACTAGGAATTAAGGAAAAAAATTTAGGCGCATCCACAGGATTGGAATGGTACGGAACCAAAGATCAGGGTGAACTAAAAATTCATTCACCTGCCGATGGAAAATATATCGCTTCAGTTTATCAAGCATCGCAAATAGATTATGATAAAGTTATTGCAACCGCGCACAAAGCATTTATTGAATGGAGAACTGTTCCTGCCCCTAAAAGAGGTGAAACGGTTAGAAAAATAGGACAGGCGTTAAGAAATCATAAAGATTCTCTCGGAAAATTAGTTTCTTACGAAATGGGAAAATCATTGCAGGAAGGCTTGGGAGAGGTTCAAGAGATGATCGACATCTGCGATTTTGCGGTTGGGCAATCGCGGCAGTTGTACGGATTTACAATGCACTCGGAAAGACCAAACCACAGAATGTATGATCAATATCATCCGCTGGGAGTTGTCGGTACTATTTCTGCGTTCAATTTTCCTGTAGCAGTTTGGTCGTGGAATGTAATGATAGCAGCAGTTTGCGGTAATTCCAATTTGTGGAAACCTTCATCAAAAGTGCCGTTAACGGCAATCGCGGTACAAAATATTTTAGCTGATGTTATCAAAGAGGAAAAACTTCCCGAAGGATTGTTCTCTTTAATTGTTGGGCGAGGTTCTTCGATAGGCGAGGAATTAATAAATGATAAAAGAGTTCCGCTTATTTCAATCACGGGTTCAACAAGAGTTGGTCGTCACGCTGCGCAGGTTATTTCAAAAAGATTCGGTAAATACATTTTAGAACTTGGCGGAAACAACGCAATTATTTTAACTCCGAACGCCAATCTTAAAATTGCAATTCCGGCAATAGTATTCGGAGCCGTTGGCACAGCGGGTCAAAGATGTACTTCAACAAGAAGATTGATTATTCACGAAGATATTTATAATAAAGTAAAAGATTCTCTAGTTAAAGCGTACGGCGCTCTGAAAATCGGCACTCCAATGGAAATTTCAAATCATGTCGGTCCGCTTATAGATAAAGCAGCGGTTGAAGATTTTAAAAATGCGCTTGTAAAAGTTGTTAAAGAAGGCGGTAAGATAATTTGCGGCGGTGATGTAAAAGAGGGCGCTGGATACGAATCCGGCTGTTATGTATCGCCGGCAATTGTGGAAGCCGATAACAAATACGAAATAGTTCAGGAAGAAACATTTGCGCCAATTCTTTATCTCCTCAAATATTCAGGAGATGTAAATAGCGCGATCGAAATTCAGAACGACGTTGTACAAGGATTATCATCTTCAATATTCACTGTAAATTTATTGGAAGCAGAACAGTTCCTTTCGCACTGGGGTTCTGATTGCGGAATTGCGAATGTGAATATCGGAACATCCGGCGCAGAAATCGGAGGCGCTTTCGGCGGTGAAAAAGAAACAGGCGGCGGAAGAGAGTCCGGTTCCGATTCATGGAAAGCATACATGAGAAGACAGACAAACACAATAAATTATGGAACGGATCTTCCGTTGGCTCAAGGTATTAAGTTCGATATTTAATCTGCAACAAGAGGAAATAACAGGTAAGAAATTAAATAAGTTAAAAATTTATTTCGGGTAATTATATGGAAAGGATAATTGGTTTACGAAGAGAAGATAAAAACAAATGGGAAAAGCGCGTTACGTTAAGTCCCGAACATGTAAAATTGCTCAAAGAGGATTATGGAATTAAAACAATTCTTCAGCCATTTGAGGCGAGAGCAATTCCCCGCAGTGAGTTTGAAGCAGCCGGCGCTGAGTTTGATGAAGATTTAAGCCGCTGTCAGACGATCTTTGCGGTTAAAGAAGTTCCGCTGAATTTAATTTTACCTGAAAAAACTTATCTCTTTTTTTCGCATACGGTTAAAGGGCAGGCGTACAATATGCCCCTCCTTAAAAAAATGATGGATCTAAAGTGTAATCTAATTGATTATGAAATGATCAAGGACGATACCGGAAGAAGACTTGTGTTTTTCGGTCGGTTTGCCGGAGTTGCCGGAATGATTGATACTCTTCATTTGCTTGGGAAAAGACTAAAATCCAAGGGATTTAATAATCCGCTTGAAGAAATTAAACATGCCTACGAATACAAAGATATTAACGAAGCCAAAACGGATTTGAAAAAAATTGGAGAATCGATTGTTGAAAATGGATTATCTGATGAGATTGGACCAATTGTTTGCGGATTTGCGGGATACGGAAACGTTTCAAAAGGCGCGCAGGAAATATTCGATATTCTTCCGCATCAAATAATTGAAACAGAGGATTTGGCTAAAAGTTCGCCTTTGCTTAAAGCGGGGCTCTATAAAGTCGTATTCAAAGAAATTGATATGGTAGAGCCGGTTTCTCCCGACGATAAATTTGAACTGCAGGATTATTTTGACAATCCGCATAAATACAAATCAAAATTTGAGCGGCATATTCCACACTTGAACGTGATTATTAATGCAATTTATTGGAATCCAAACTATCCGAGATTTATTACAAAAGAATTCTTGAGAGAAAACCAGAATTTGAAACTTGAATTTGTTTGTGATATAACTTGCGATATTAATGGCGCGGTTGAACCGACTTACAAATCAACGCCATCGGATAATCCGTGCTATGTTTACGATGCAGAGAATGACTCTTATAAGGATGGATACGAAGGAAAGGGAGTTGTGATAATCTCTGTGGATAATCTTCCAACCGAATTGCCGAGTGACGCTTCGAGTGAATTCAGCAAGGCGCTTCATAAATTTGTTCCTGGAATAGTTGACGCAACTTTGACTGATAAATTTGACGATGTAGATTTTCCGCCGGAAATAAAAAGGGCAGTTATTGTTTACAAAGGTAAACTTACGCCTAAATATGAATATTTGAATAAGCATTTAGAGAAGGCTTTACTGCAGACAGTATAATATTATTTGTGCGCTGAACTGCAAAATTAACTTTACTTGAGCAATTTCAGTTTAGGCGAATATTTTATATCTTCATTCCAGGTTTCTTTAAATCCTTTTATAATCAATTTATTCAGGGGATTATGTCTAAAGTAAAATGGGGACCACTGCTTCTCACATTTAGTTTTTTTTGCTCAACTGCATTGGCGCAAACCCAAGAAAATTGGATTACCAAATTTGAAGCGTCCAATTATTCCGAATCCCCCGACTACGAAGAATCGATGGGTTATTTTCAGAGGATAGCCGACAATTCCGAATATGCACAAATGAGATCTATGGGCAAATCGCCTCAAGGACGTGAATTGTATTATGTAATTGTCAGCAAAGATAAATGCTTCAATTATGCCTCTGCAAAAAAATCCGGAAAACCAATTGTTTTAGTTCAAAACGGTATTCACGCGGGTGAGATAAGTGGGAAAGATGCTTCCATGCTTCTTCTTAGAGAAATTCTTATCACGAAAAAAAAGGCTGCGTTAATAGACAATGTGATTTTGCTCATCATACCGATTTTTAATGTTGACGGTCACGAAAGGAGAAGTCCGTTTAACAGAATTAATCAAGATGGGCCAAAAGAAATGGGCTGGCGGGTTACATCTCAAAATTACAATTTGAACAGAGACTATGTGAAAGCAGATGCAACTGAGATGAAATGCTTTCTTAATTTTTTTAATGAATGGCTGCCCGATTTTTGTATTGACGTCCACGCCACTGATGGAGCGGACTATCAATATGTCACCAATTTTACGATCGAAAAACATGAGAATGTAACTCCGATGCACGCTGAGTGGGTAAGGCAAAAATTTATTCCGCATTTATATAAAAGTGTTGAGGGCAAAGGTTTTTTAATTTCTCCTTTCGTTGGATTCATTGATGATGATGTTAAATATGGAATGAGAGATTGGGTTCCCCTGCCAAGGTTTTCAAACGGTTATGCAGCCGCACAAAACCGACCCGGCTTGTTATTGGAAGTTCATCAAATGAAACCGTACCGGGAAAGAGTATTTTCGACATTAGCGGTTTTGGAGTCGATAATTGAATTGGTTAATGAGAATCCAAGTGAACTGATCAAACTCAATAATGAAGCAGACGATTATTTGATTGATTTCTACGCTACAAAAAAAAATCCTTATCCGTTAACTTTCAAATTGACTGATGAATTCGAAACATTCTTATACAAAGGAATTGATTTTGATTTGGTAAAGAGTGAATTAGCCGGAAGTGAAGTTAAAAAATATAACGGCAAAAAAATTGAAATGGTAGTGCCTTATTATAATAAAGCTATCGGGGCTACAAAAATTACACTTCCTGATTATTATTTAATTCCCGCTGAATGGAGCGAAATAATTTCTCTTCTTCAGAATCATGGAATTAAAATTGAGACTCTCGAAAGTAAAAAGCAATTTAGTGTTGAGAGGACAAAATTCGGCGAAGTTTCTTTTTCAAATTGGCCTTATGAGGGAAGGTTTCTTCCGCGTTTTACTTCGGAAAAGTTTGTTGATACAATTGTTGTCAATAAGGGGGATTATCTAATCAATACAAATCAAAGAGGATTGGGAATTATTGCACACATTCTTGAACCGGAAAGTCCCGATTCATACGTGCGGTGGGGCGGCATGAATATTATTTTCGAGAGGAAAGAATATTTTGAGGATTATTCAATGGAGCCGATTGCAAGGCAAATGTATGAGAGCAATCCTAAGTTGAAGTCAGAATTTGATGAAAGAGTTGCAAACGATGAAAAATTCAAAAATGATCCGAACGCAAGATTAAATTTTTTCTATGAACGGTCTGCATATTGCGATCAATTACATAATGTCTATCCAGTTGTTCGAATCGTTCAAGAGTTACACGCTGAAGTTGAGTGAGATTATGATTATGATTATGATTATGATTAAGATTATGATTAAGATTATGATTAAGATTATGATTAAGAGTAAGATTAGGATGAGAATGAGGTGCCATGAGATCAATTACATCAAATAATTACAGATTGTTATGAATTTAAATATCAGAACATCGGATCTAATGTGGTCAGTAGTTGTCACATTCTGTGCAAGCTTCATGGCTTTTTATATCCCGCTGGATTTAGTAATTCACCTTAAGTCAAATCAAGCGTATGTTTGGACAAATATAGTTGCAAGCGCCATACTAATCGTTGATATCTTTTACAGCATTTATAAAGCAAAATATCATGAAAGCGAATTTGTTTTTGAGGAAAAAAGCGGTCTTGAATTATATTTTCGTAAGTGGTTCGCAATTGATTTTATTGCTGCGCTTCCCTTAAATGTGTTTGGATTTTTATCCTTCTTGCAACTTTTTAGATTAGTCAAGCTTTTTAAGATCGCCAATATTATGCGACATTTCAGACAGAGAGAAGTTCAGTATGCAAATGCTCTTACGCTAATATTTTTCCTTTTCTGGGTTTTCCATTTTGCACATTGGCTTGCATGTGGATGGATGTCGCTTAGAGGAATCGATCATTCACTAACAGTTTTCGATAATTATATCCGTTCGTTTTATTGGACAGTCACAACGATCACAACTGTTGGATACGGAGATATTGTACCTGTGAATTCTCAGCAGATTTTATTTGCTGTGTTCGTGGAAATTTTAGGCGTTGGTTCATATGGATATTTAATAGGTAAGATTGCCAGTTTTCTTGCAAAGAAAGATCCTGCAAAATCGCGTTATCTATCGCACATGGAATATCTTACCGCGATGGTAAAACTAAGAAAGCTTCCATTGGATTTGCAAACGAGGTTAAGAAATTATTACACGTACATGTGGAAGCAAAAATCGGGCTTCGATGAATCAAAGTTTTTAGATGGCTTACCTTACGGGCTAAAAACGGAAGTTTCAATTTTTCTAAAGCAGGAAGTAATTGAAAAAATACCGCTGTTTAAAGACAGCGAAGATAATTTTACAAAAGAAGTTGCCCTGCACCTTAAACCGGTTATACTTACTCCCGGTGATTTTGTTTTTAAAGAAGGGGATGAAGGACACGAAATGTACTTTGTTGTAAACGGCAGGTTAGAAGTTCTTCTTGGTAAATCTGAGAAAATACTTGGCATATTATCGGACGGTGATTTCTTCGGCGAAATTGCATTATTCTCAAACGTCCCTCGCACAGCATCTGTTCGATCGCTGACTTACTGCGATTTATATACACTAAGCAGAAATAGATTTGATCATGTGGTTGCTAAGTTTCCGGAAATTGGAAAACAAATTAAAGCCAAAGCCGAATCGAGATTGAAGAAACAAAAAAACGGAAATTAAGTTAATTGGGTTTGCAGATTTTACAGTTGCACATTTCATAAATCTCATCGTAACCGTAATCCATCGTGATTTCTTCGCCTTCCATTATATCGCGCTGAGCAACAAGGTTTAATGAATTTTCATCTCTGTCAAGGACTTCGCAATTCGGTTCGCAGCAATGATTTATATATTTAATCTTATCAGTATTTATCGTATCTATATAATAATCACCATTCCAAAAAATATAAACATTGTTATCATTTTCTTCACGCAACTCGCATTCACCTCCGGAAATCACTTCGCCCTCAATTATTAGAACAAGCTCTCCGGCGGGAATTATATTGACTGCAAAAATACCCTTACCTTCTATCGGGGAATATCTTACAACAACGGAATTAGACCAATTGCTATAATGATTTATCTTTTGGTTCATCAATTATTTTTATGCATTTGTTCAGAACATTTTTCATAACAGTATTTTCAAGGATTGGGTAAGGATATTTATACAGTTCAGAGTCACTGTCATTTTTATACGAGAAACTTTTTATTACATTTCTATCCTCATCGTAATAAATAACTTGCAGCATATTATACTTTTCCAATTTCCGGTTTATTCTGTAATAAGTTTTGGTTTTATAAATATCTTCATCGAAAATTTCTAACTCTTGCGGTTTGAAATATTCCTCTAAAACCCAAACATAAATGTCGTCACCTGTAAATGATTTAATGCCGTTTGCATCAATATATGTTTTGGCATTTTTCGATTCAACTTGAACCCACATTTGATTTTGCGCGAAAGCTTGCTGCAGAAAAACAAAAAATAGAAATGCAAAAATTAATTTCATCTTTAACTCGGAATTATGATTATCAAATATAATAAATGATACGAATAAATAACTCACCTTACGCAGAACTTGTAGCACGATCCCGAAATTTATCGGGATCGTAAAAAACAAGCATTTTATCGAAGCTTCGCTTCGATCTACAATATAATTTCAAACTTTTGCGTAAGGTGAGTAAATAATTGATTATGGGTTTTCTACTAGGTTTCGGATGATTTATCCTTTAGTTTTCCTTGAATTCAATTGTCATCAAATAATAACTTTTCCGCAATATATTTGAACCCACTCATAAATATGAATAATGCGATGGATTACAAATCTATTCACAAACACTTGCACACTTGTTCAAATATGCTTATATTCACATCATGAAAAAAGAAAAAATTGCACCAATTTGCAAAGTAAATATTGTTGATGAAGAAAAAGTTAGAGAAGCGCGTAAAAATTTGTCAAATAAAGACCAGATTTTAGAAATGGCTGCTATCTTTAAACTTTTGGGTGAACCGACAAGATTAAAAACTATTCTTTCTTTAATCGACAATGAATTATGCGTTTGTGACTTATCGGCTGCGACAGACAGTTCAGTTTCTGCTGTTTCTCATCAATTAAGATTATTAAGAAATGCTCGACTTGTAAAATATAGAAAAGACGGAAAAATGGTTTATTATTCCATTGACGATGAACATATAAATAATGTAATTCAAAAAATTAAAGAGCATACAGAAGAATAATGAATATTGTAGTGCGAAATAAAGTCATAAATGTATTTCTACTTTTTTCAATGTTAAGTCATGTAACATTTTTGCACAACTATTTTGATAATTACATTTTATGTTATGGGGCTGATGGTCGCATAGCTATTGAGAATGCAAATGATTTTTCAGAATGTGAAGGTGTTAAAATATTTGATAAAGAAGTTAGACCGAATAACACAGGAGCAACAACTGTAGATAATACTGACTGTGAAGATGTTAGTCTCGATGAAAACTGTTTTGAAGAGAATCAATTTTTATCTAAAAATAAAATTATTATTCCGGATTATATTCTAAAAACTAACCAGCTTGTTCTGCCCTCGGAGAATGAAGTAAATTCATTTCATCAAATAGATTTTAACCTAACAGATAATACAATCTTAGAAAACTACACCACCGTTTCGCTTCTAATTTGATTCCCCTATCAACACAATTTTTTACAAATAACCTCTTATAAAAATTTATAGTAAGATAATTTAAGGAGAATTTATGCACAGATTGATGTGTGTTTTTGCTCTTGTATTATTCGGATTAATTGCATCCGAAATGCGGGCGCAGACAGATGTTATTGAGAAATTAACAATTGAAACAGCAGTAAACAAAGCAATTAAAAATAATCCGGAGTTAAAAGTTTACCAGTCAGAAATACAAGCACTGAGTGCTTTGAAACTCCAAAGCGGATTGATCCCAAATCCCGAAGTTGATTTTGAGGCAGAAGATTTTCTCGGCGGAAAAGAATTTAGCGGAATTAAGAGGAGTCAATATACCCTTTCAAGCAGCCAGTTATTTGAGCTTGGCGGAAAAAGAAGCAGCCGCATTAATCTTCTTGATAAGGCAATCAATTCAGCAGAAGGCAATTTTGAATTAATTAAGCTTGATGTACTTGCACAAGTTAAATC
>JAHJTX010000101.1 GCA_018829545.1 Bacteroidota bacterium
TAGAATTAATCTTTTGCGGGAAGTCCTTTATTTAAGAAATTATGCCCCACCGCCCATTAAAACAAGGCTACAAACGATTACTAATTTATCTTCCGCGCTGTCCAATCTTCCTTAAAACTCAGTTTGGGCCAGCCGGATTTTTCCGCTTTACCGGAATAGTATCCTTCAGAGAATCCCGTACCTGAGAAGTATCCTTTCATTGCGCCGCTGATTTTAAATCCCTCGTAATCTTTTGATAGAGATAAATCAATTGTTCCGTCCCTGTTAATCAAGCCAATTACTTCTACGTCTTTCACATAACCAAGCGCTTGGAATTTAATATCAATTGTTCCGCTAACGTCATAACGCTGGAACAGAATACTCTTTGAGATTTCGAGATAAAAAGTTCTGTTCAGTGACGTTCCTTTCCATGTGCCGACAATGCTATCCGCACTGCTGCTTAGATAGGAAAGGAAAATAACGGTTTTATTCCTCACTGTTTTTAAGTTCGATTCTATTGGATGCTCTGCAACTAAATCAATAATGCTTAATCCGTCAGATAAATTATTAACAGTAAAATTAAATTCTCCGAGTGAGTTAAAATCAATTCTTGTGTTAAATCCCGATCTCGGTTCAGATACAAGCAGCTTAGTTTGATTGCCTCCGGAGTTAATAATTTGAACATCGCCGGAGACATTTACTTGATTTTGGAAAATCAATGTTGTCTGAGGCGGGTCAATGTACAACGCCGGCGCGCTGTTGTTTTCCTGTACACGAATAGTGAGAGTGTCTGAATTAACATTTTGAAATTTTGCATAGACGCCAGTCGTACCAGAACTGAGCGGAGTAACCTTTCCGTTTGATACAGCAGCCACACTTCCGTTTGATGAAAACCATTGTGCATTTTTTGCGCTTATAATTTCGAATGAAGAATCCACCGAAACAGTTCTCATCTCTTTCGATTGAATAATTCCAGTGTTAAGTACTATCGTTTCCTTAACTTTTAGATACTTGCCGAGCAAAGTCAATTGTTTGGGTGAATCGTTCACTGTCAACGCTAAAGTATCGTAAGAGTAATCTAAACTTAATCCGGCTAAATACTCGCTGGTGCGGTTTAATTTTTCTTCATCTTCACAACCAATTAATGTTGCGAGAATAAAAACGAGTCCTACAAATTTATAAATCATTTCTCCACCTAGTAAAGAGTTATTGTTATTCCCGTTCCGAAATACACGCCGCCCAAATTGATCTTTTCTTTATCGAGTCCTTTATTCGTATCGAAAAGAATCCGGGAGTATTCCAATTCCACATTGAGAGCAATAAAATGAGTTATCCACAAATCCAGCCCCATTGCGCCGGTTACTCCCCAATTATTGATTTGTGCAAATCCGAATAATTCCGGAATGAATGGATCGGACGTGGAAATTTCTTCGTCTATTTGAGTAAAAACTCCGCCAACGTCAATGTAACCGGAAATGTCATCTCTCCTCTCGGAGTAGAAGCGCACCCCCACAACTGCAAATTCTTGATGCCACGTTGCCTTTCCGGGAACTTCCAGATTTGAAAGTTTTGATTTACCGAATGCATCGAACTGTCTGAATTTTACAAATAAAAATTTGCCCTTGTAACCAACCCCAAATGTTCCTCCGTAGGATGCTCTTATGTCTGAGTAGATCTCATCAAAACTTGGGGAGCCGCTAAGAAAATACCCAATCTTAAAATTCATTAGCGGCGAAATTACATTCCTATCCGGCTGGCTTTGCACTTTTATTGCGAAAGAAAACAGAAATAAAAGTAGAAATAGATTTTTGCGCTTCATTTAATCTTCTCCGCGTAGTAAATCAATTGAACTGGTTAAATGTATGATATTTAGCACCAATAATTCAAATCATTTTTAGAGAATATTTTTTTCCTTATTTTTGACTGCTGATCAAAAAATAAGAGGATTTTGTAAATGAAAATTACAAAAACTGTATTAATGATTTCATTTTTATTCTCTACACTTACCTATAATTATAGCCAAACCGGAACACGACTATTTGGTTTTAGATTGTCGCCGAATTCCGACGAGCAGGTAATGGAAATTAATTATAACCCGGAAATTAGAATTGTAATTAACGCTTCGTCAAAGAATTCGTTTGATTCTGCAAAACCTACCGCCATTGCATTATTTGCTTTACCAAACGGCAATACGATTGAGCAGACTATCGGTAAAACAATGGAACCGGGCGATGACTGGCATTTCGATATACAACATATCGGAGCACAAACAAGATTTCTGCGCAGCAATTTTGCCGAATACAATCTCGTTACAGTTTACCTTGAAACTACTCAGAAAAGTTGGCCCTCCTGGAAAGCTAAATATGCAAATCATCATTCAATTGTAAACTCCGTTGTTGATTCATTATTAAATATGTTCAAAGATTACAATCCATCTATTGTTCTAACGGGACACAGCGGCGGCGGAAGGTTTACATTCAGTTTTTTAGATTCGGTTACGGAGATACCGGAATTTGTTAAACGAATAACTTTTCTGGACAGTAACTACGGATACGAGCACATCTACGGTGATAAGATAATTAGCTGGCTTAAAAAATCTGATGAAAATAATTTATGCGTAATTGCTTATAACGACAGTGTTGCCCTTTACAATGGGCAGCCAATTGTAAGCGCTACCGGCGGAACGTGGTACCGCAGTAAAATGATGCAGAGCTATTTTTCAAATCACTTTTCATTCGCAAAAGATGAGAATGATGAATTCATTAATTTCTCCGCATTGAGCGGCAGAGTAAAAATTTTGCTCAAGAAAAATCCCGAAAGAAAAATACTGCATACAGTTCAAGTAGAGCGGAATGGATTTATTCACGGAATGCTTACAGGAACTCCAAATGAAAGCAATGGCTACGTTTATTATGGCGATAGAATTTACTCGAATCTGATTCAGCCTGGAATAACTATGCCCAAAATCCTAAACATTCCAGATAGACCGGCGGATGCTATGACCGGCTCAGCATTTATGAAGCTCGTAGAAAACATGAGCTTTTCCGATAGAGAAGAAAGGATTTATCAGGAGATTTCGAAAGGAAACATTCCCGATTTTCTTCGCTCACTTGTCCCGATAAAAAGAACATTTAATGATTTGACTGGAACTTCCCACACGGTTTCATACGAGGTAATGCCTGATTATTTATCAATCGGGAGTAATGATGATTATTGCAGAATTCCGATGGGACCGATAACCGCTCAGAAAGCGGCTAATTTATTCGGAGCTGTTATGCCCACCAAAAAATTGGTCGATAACATTTATATTGAATCGGAAATAAAGCTTGCACCTGTTACATACACTCCGGTCGGCAATCAAAATGAACTCGTTCCAAAATTCGTTGAGCATAATTCCGCGATACAAAATCAATTCATTTCTGCGCGTGGAATCCATGGACAATTAATTGGCGGGACAAAGAAAGACGTTGTAATCAGCAATAAAATTGTTGATCCTGCGAGAACTCACCACGTAACCATTTATGGATGGCATCAGCTAAACGGACAACCGATTCAACCGCTCACAAATATTCATATCGACACATATACCGACTATAGTCATGGAATTCGATTTCTAAATTCTGAATTTTTACTCGACAATAAACCAGCTAGAGTTCAGGATATTTTGAAGGATGGAATTCTTTATAAAATTTTAAGTGACGAATCTGAGCCGATGAATCAGCCAAGTTATTTAAAAATAGAAGGTCTTCCAGATAAGCCAAATTCTGTCGGCACAATTCGCAATGGAAGTAATTCAATAAAATTGCTTCTTAGAAATGACCCGAATGTTGAAACAATCAGTTTGTGGCTGAGTAAGGACGGAATAAATATGCTGAAAGAGATTCAGCTTTCTGCAGGCAATCCAATTATAGAAAACCTTGACGTGGTTTCCCTTTACTTTTTCAAATTCAAATCCGTAAACATAATCGGCAGTTCTGTTTATTCAGAATTGCTTTCTTTTAAATTAGGCTCTACCGAAGAAAGCGTTTTAATTGTAAATGCTTTTGACCGGGCAACTGCCGGCAATACTTATGATTTTATAAAACAGCACGCAGCCGCTTTTTCTCAAGGAAATATTTCAATTTATAGTTGTACAAATGAATCCATTATTGACGGTTTAATTGATTTGACAAATTATAAAAATGTAATCTATATTCTTGGCGAAGAAAGCACCGTTGATGAAACGTTTAACTCCGTTGAGCAGGATATTCTAAAATCATTTTTAAAAATCGGCGGCAATTTATTTTTATCGGGAAGTGAAATTGCATGGGATTTGGATTTTAAGGGAAGTACAGACGATAAATCGTTTTTCAATAATTACTTAAAATCAGAATACATTGCAGATGCGCCAAACAATGTATCGGGAACTTATTATTCCGTTGAGCCGATTAGCAGCGCTTTCTCAAACGGTCTTCCGCGTTTTGATTTTGATAACGGCGCTCATGGAACTTACAACGTAAAGTGGCCTGATGTTATAAAGCCCTTGAATGGCGGCGGAAATCTTTTAAGATACTCCGCTCTCAATCAGGAAAGCGGAGTTGCCGGGGCATATTTTCAAGGGACATTCCCCGATGGAAATAAAGAGGGCAAATTGGTTTATCTAGGCTTCCCATTTGAAACAATTTATAATTCATCCGTACGGAATGATCTTGCTCAAAAAGTTCTGAACTTTTTTGATGTTAAAACCGATGTGGAATTTGCTGCATCAACATTGCCCGGCGATTTTGTGTTGTATCAAAACTACCCGAACCCCCGCCTTCGTTATTCCTAAATAAGATTTTATTTGAACCCATTTCTCAATTAACTTCGGCGGGCAAGCCTTCAATCCGAAAACAGTTATAAAGTTTCAAGTTCCAAGTTCCAAATTCATCAAGCTAGAAGTTTTTGATATCCTCGGCAGAGAAATTCAAACGCTTGTTAATGCGCCAATGTCTGCCGGCGAACATGAGGTAA
>JAHJTX010000102.1 GCA_018829545.1 Bacteroidota bacterium
CCTAACACATTCAAGAGTATCTTTGCTTTTTCTCGCATGACAACGTTCCAAATCTGGATTTATTATAAGTCCTTTGTGTCTTTGAGGCTTTGTGGCAACATTCTTGTATTGCCGCAAATGCACTAAGAATTAAAAATTAATATTCACTCCCAAATATGCCGATCTTCCGAGAGTGCCGTAATATAAGACTTCCTCGTAATATTGATTTAACGCGTTTTCAATACGCCCCGTCAAAGAAGCAAATTCAAATAATTTATACTCTCCGGTAATATTAACCAAAGAATAACTTTTTAGCTTTACTCGAGAATATGTCATAAAGTCTTTGTCCTCTCTTTCACCAATGTAGGAATATATTAGATTTGCTCTAATCTTTTCGGTGGGAGAATAGGTAATTAACAGCGTGGTTTTGTTTTTCGGTCTACGAATAAGATTCTCATAAGTGGATGAGATTCCGGAAACTTTTTCTTTTGCTTCAGTAAATGTGTAATTAAAATTGAAGTCAAAATCACCCATCTTCTTTAAGGAGGCAGTAACCTCAATTCCCTTTGAAAACGCCTTGTTGATATTGACGGCTCTAAAGCTGTTATCGAAACCAATCAGATTGTCGAAATAATTTTCAAAATAAGTTAAACCAAACATTCCGGAATAATTGAGGAAGTACTTTTCAATTCCGGCGTCCCAAGTTGTACTTTCCTCCGGATTCAATTTTGTATTGCCGAACATAGGATCGAAAAGATTGAACAGAGATGGAGTTTTAAATCCCGTTCCGTAAGTAGCTTTCAGTTTCAAATCGTCATTCAGCAAATACGCCGGCGCAATACGGTAAGTTATTTTTCCTCCGAATTGTTCGTGATTGTCATATCTGACGCCTACGCCCGTAAATAGCTTGCTGCCAATATTAATTTGATCGTGTAGAAATCCGCTGTAAGTAGAAAATTCTCGCAAGGGAAATTTACTTTCATTAGGGCCCCATTGACTAACCGAAATGAATGAAGTTGAAGCCGATTCTCTTTGCACTTCGATGCCCGCAGTCATTTTGTTTGACGGAATAAAATCAATTGTATTTAACCACACCACATTTTTTCTTGTGGAATTATTGTAGGAATTAGAAGCGATGTTTGGATGCAGAGCATCAAGATTATCGGTGGTACGAGCAATTTTACGAGTTAAAGCTGCGGATAGTTTGCTTTCCCATTTCGAATTAAAAAGGGAATTTGTTACTTCTGCTTTGAAAAGATGTTCCTCATTTTCTCCTGTATAATTTGGGTCATCGCCGTATTTCTCCGATTGATCTAAATCAGTTGATGATGAGTTGAATCTGTAAATAAAATCCAATTTTGTGGATTTGGAAAGATCAGCAATAAGCCTTGCCGATGCAGTTTGATTGAAAAATCCATCACGTTCTGTATTGCCGTATTTTTTTGAAATTGATGAGAACCCATCTGTAGAAAATTGCGAAAGAGCGATTGAAAATTTCAAAAAATCAAACGCTCCGGAAGAAGATAAACTTCCATTGAAGTAATTATTTGATCCGGACTCAGCGCTGATGTTGGATGTGAATTTATCAATTGAAGACTTTGTAATTATATTAACAACGCCAGCCATTGCTTCGGAGCCGTAAATGGTACTTTGAGCGCCTCGGATTATTTCTATCCGCTCGATATTGTCCGTACTCAAATTCGCAAAATCGAATGCGTTATTTGGTGAGCTGGCATCATTCACTTTAACGCCATCAATTAAAACCAATGTGTGATGTGGATTTGCGCCTCTGATATAAATTTTGGAAATTTTGCCGGAACCGCCTGATTGAACAATATTTACACCTTCCACAGTGCGCAGAATTTCTAGGACAGATTTTGTTTGGTGCTTTTTTAGGTCTTCTTCACCGATGATAGTGTATGAACTAGCTATCTCAATCGACGGTGTGTTTGTTCTGTTTGCCGTAACAATCACTTCATCAAGTTTAGCAGTTATACTATTCTCCTGAGCGGAGACAGTTAAATAAAACAGGATTAATACGGCAAGTAAAATGGTTTTTGAATACATCAAAGTTACTCCTTATAAAATTGGTTAAAGGTTGTAACTTCGAGGGGATATGGCAGCAGAAAAAGCGAAAAAACTCTTTGTGCTAATCCAACCTCACCCGCGAAGGTTGATTATTTACAATTTACGGCAGGTCTCCTGGCTCTGAACTTCAGCTAACGCCTTCCCACCACGATTTAACGGGGCAGTGGCTATTGTCAACTGGTTTTAATCCATTACAGTTGCGGGGCAGCACCGGAATTTAACCGGTTTCCCTATTCTCCCTTTTGGGGACCGTAAAAAATATTGTAAGAACGGAATGAATTTATATAAAATCCGCGTAACCACAAATACTATTTTTGAATCACAATAAAAATTTGCTAATTCAACATTGTTAGGAAAACTATCGCTTTATTTTGCTCTCATAAATTTTTATCCATTTTTGCGGAGAAATTTTAGACGCAAGTGCGCCTATCAACTTGTAAGGGATATCATCAATCTTCTTAAAGCGGATGCAGCTTTTATCCATATCCAATTTGTTTTTTGATTCCTTAGCATATTTTTTTGTGAACCACGCTAAAAGTTTTTCATCGGCGTAAATGCCCATGTGGTAAACCGCAATAAAATTTTTCTGTGAAGCCAAATTCATGAACGGCAAAGGCAGTTTTGTATCGCAATGATAACCATTTGGATATAGTGTCTGAGGGACGACATATCCTATCATCCCATAACTCATTACTTCCTTAAATCCTTTCGGCAGATTTTTGCGAATTATTTTTCTTAATTCGGTTACGGCTTTTTGCCTTTCTTCAGGCAGTGCATCTATATATTCTTTTGGAGTTTTTGCTTGGGACTGCATGGATTTATCCTTTCAGTTATTGCAAATTGTTCTAACAATATTCTTTTATCTGCCAACCGATTTTTGCGGTTTTATCATATTTTCCGGCGCTAGTGCAGAATCAAGTTCCTCTTTCGACATAAGATTTTTTTCTATTACCAATTCATATACGCCGCGGTTGCTTTCAAGCGCTTCTTTTGCCAATTGCGTGCTTACTTCATATCCAAGAATTGGATTCAAAGCAGTTACGAGTCCAATGCTGTTCTCAACATAAAAACGGCAAACTTTTTCGTTTGCTGTTATTCCTTCGATGCATTTGTATTTTAAGGTAGTCATTCCATTTTTAAGCATTTCAATTGATTCAAAAATACTTTGAACGATAACGGGTTCCATCACATTCAATTCCAATTGCCCGGCTTCGGCGGCAAGAGTTACGGTTAGGTCGTTGCCGATTACTTTGAACGCAATTTGATTTAGAACTTCAGGAATTACCGGATTGACTTTGCCCGGCATAATGGAAGAACCTGGCTGCATAGGAGGAAGATTAATTTCGTTAAAACCAGCTCGCGGACCGGAAGAGAGCAATCGTAAATCATTGCAGATTTTAGAAAGCTTAACCGCAAGCCTTTTAACAGCCGATGAATACATAACGAAAGCTCCGGTATCCTGAGTGGCTTCAATTAAATTTGCCGCAAGTTTAATATCCAGATTAGTTATGTCGCGCAAGTGCTTAATTACTTTTTCGCTGTATTCGGGGTCGGAGTTTATCCCCGTGCCAATCGCTGTTGCGCCCAAATTGACTTCAAGAAAAAGATTGGAATTTTGCTCGAGTCTTTCAATCTCTTCACCAAGAGTTACAGCATAAGCCTCGAATGACTGACCAAGTGTCATCGGAACGGCATCCTGCAATTGTGTTCGTCCCATTTTAATCACGTTTTTAAATTCACCGGCTTTTTTTCGGAAGGATTTAATTAATTCCCATAACACAACTACTAAAGTTTTATTAGAATTTATTAGCGCAATTTTAATTGAGGTTGGGTACGCATCGTTTGTTGATTGAGATAAATTAACATGATTGTTGGGATGGCAATATTTATACTCACCCTTTTCATGTCCAAGAATTTCTAACGCACGATTTGAGATAACTTCATTTGCATTCATATTTGTGCTGGTGCCGGCGCCGCCTTGAATCATGTCCACAACAAAATGCGTGTGATATTTGCCATTGATTATTTCCGAACACGCTTGAATAATTGCCTCTGCTATCGGTTTTGAAAGTAAGCCCAATTCAAAGTTTGCCTGTGCGGCGGCTTGTTTAACCATTGCCAAAGCTTGAACTAGAATCGGATAAAAGCTGAGAGTAACCCCGGAGATATTAAAATTTTCTATTGCGCGGAGTGTCTGCACGCCGTAAAAATATTCGTGCGGAACTTGTCTGTCGCCAAGTAAATCGTGTTCCTTTCGAGTTCTGCCGGATTCATATTGCGCGCCTGCATTAACTACGCGCATATTTGTGTTTCTTATTCTACGAGAAATAATTCGCGCAACGTATGAAAAAATCTTTACCGCAAGTTCGCCGTTGTTCTTAAATATCGCAAGTAATTTGTCCTTTTCAATTCTTAAAATAGTAGTATCCGAAATTGCCCGCGCGGACGTTGAATGAGGTGAATCATCAACTAAAGAACCTTCGCCAAGAAAATCATATTTGCCGAAAACAGCTAAACGTTTCTCCTCACCAAAGGAAGTAGATTTATAAAGTTCAACTTTACCTTCAAAGATTATCCAGATATACTTTCTCGGATTATTTTCTATGAATAATTTATAAGATGACTTATAATTTTTTGTCTGCGTTACATTTGCAAGAAGAATTAGCTCTTCATTGGATAACGAACTAAAAATATCTGTGCTCTTGTAAAAATTGATTATGCCATTGATTTCCATCAGATTTCTCCATGTGAGTAAGTTGGATCTACAAATTGTTAGCTTTTTTCCAAGAGTTCATAAATACAAATTCCGAAATTGGTTTTCTGCCCGTTCTCTTTTTCTCAGATGGTTTTAAGGAATCCGGCAATGCCTCCGGATCACCCAAATATCCCATTGCTAAAACGGTTGCAGGAGAAAAATTATCATCGATTCTAAAAATTTCAGAAGTCATTTTTGCATCAAAGCCGGCAAGCTGGTGCAGATAAATGTCTTCACTAAGAGCTTGCAGAGTTAAACTAAAAACTGCCATTCCCAAATCGTGCATTGCGTAATTATTCGATTTCCCATTTCGTTCAAAAGAATTGCGGGCAACGGTAAGTACCAAAACCGGAGCATTAATTGACCAGGGTTTATTGCCATCCATAATTGCCGCCGCAAGTTTATTGTAACTTTCAGAGCCTCTTCTAAAATAAATAAAATTCCACGGCTGCTCGTTAAAACAAGATGGCGCCCAGCGCGCTGCCTCAAAAATCCTTTGTAAAGATTCATCCGAAATATTTTTATTTGAAAAACTTCTGGGGCTCCATCTCTTTTTCAAAATATCAATTATACCGCTGCTTTCTCTGTTATCTTCAGACATTATTTCCCTTAAGCAATTTCTAATCTATTGTATTTTTTCTGAAAGACTTCTTACATCGCTGCTAGAAGGACTTTGATACACTTTCAATCCGAATTCGGGAATTACCGCGAATATGTGATCAAAAATATCCGCTTGAATATCTTCATAGAGAACCCAAGCAGTTGTAGTTGTAAACACATAAATCTCCAAAGGAATTCCATTTGCCCCGGCGGCTAATTGCCTCACAAGAAATGTTAATCCCTTGTGAATGTCCTCCCGGTTTTTCAAATACTCTTTTAAGTAGACTCTGAATGCTCCGATATTTGTTAATCTTTTTGCGTTTACAACATCGGAATTATCGGCATTGATTTTCTTATTGTATCGGTCAAGCTCAACTTTCTTTTCGGAGAGATATTTTTCGAGGAGATTAAATTTATTGAACTTTTCAAACGTTTTATCATCAACAAATTTAATGCTGGCGATATCAATATTCACCGCTCTCTTAATTCGTCTGCCGCCCGTTTCTTGCATTCCCCGCCAGTTTTTAAAAGAGACTTCAATTAATTTATTCGTTGGAACTGTAGTGATAGTTTTGTCAAAATTTCTAACTTTAATTGTGTGAAGAGCAATATCCATAACATCTCCGTCAACAGCTAGCGCTGGAATTTCAATCCAATCGCCTACACGAACCAGATCGTAAGAAGTGATTTGAATGCTGGCAACAAAAGAAAGTATTGTATCCTTAAAAACCAGAATAATTACTGCGGTTAAAGCCCCAACTCCAGCAAGTAATTCCCAAATGCTTCGTCCGGTTAAAATTCCCACAACTATAATTATACCGATAATGAACACAACTATTTTTACGACTTGAATGTAACCTTTTAACGGACGCTTATTGTGTTCAGTAATCTGCTCGTATATCTCGTTGGCAGAAGTAAGCACTGTATTAATTACAAGGATAAATATAAAAGCAGTGAGCGCGTTGAAAAAATTATTGAGAAAGGACTTTGCGTAAGGCAGATAAATAGTAAAGTGAGAAATAATCAGCAAAGGAGCAATAAAGGAAATTTTTCTCAGCAATCGGTCGTTTACAAGAATATCGTCATACGCGGTTTTAGATTTTTGCACGAAAACTTTTATTGCCCGTATTAAAATAAATTTTGTAATTAAATAGGCAATGAATGCAATCAGCACTCCAAAGAAAAAAAGAGCAAGGTTTTTATAAATCAAATTATGGTCCAGCCAGCTAAAAAATTCATTTATCATTTTCACAATCAGTTTGTTGTTAGTTAATTAATTTTGAAATAGCGTTTTCATCCAAGCGGAATACCGTCCACTCATCCAGCGGCTTGGCGCCGAGGCTTAAATAAAAATCGACAGCAGGTTTATTCCATTTCAAGACGGACCATTCAAACCTGCCGCAGTTATTTTCTTTTGCTATTTGCGCTAAACGGAGCAGCATAGTTTTGCCAATGCCTTTCCCTCTCATTTCGGGGAGGACAAATATATCTTCCAGATATAATCCATGTTTAGCTTTAAAAGTTGAGTAGTTGAAAAAGTATAATGCAAATGCAACCGGTTCAGCGTCAATATAACCGATTATGCACTCAACATTTGAATTGCCGCCGAATATAGTTTCTGCGAGTTTTTCTTCTGTCGCATCCACTTCATGCTCAAGCTTTTCGTAAACAGAAAGGAGTTTAATAAAATTCAAAATTATAGGAACGTCCTTTTCACCTGCTTTTTTAATGGAAAAATTCTCCAAGTGGTTCAATGTATCACCTAATAGCCCAGATAAATGTTTGGCAAAATTATTGTCACAAAATTACAAAACTTTTAGCTCCCATTTTTAAGCGTCTTAAGTCATCAAATTATTATGACAATAAAATTTGTGTGAATTGTACTACACTAATAATTCTGCAAATGATTCTTATATTTGCCACGCACTTACCGGAAAATATTTGAAGCAACGATCTGATAAATTCAAAGCATACTTAGCATGGGCTGCAATTTGTATAATTTGGGGAACTACTTATCTCGCAATTAAAATAGGCGTTACGGATTTACCGCCGATGCTGTTTGCCGGGTTTCGTTGGTTGAGCGCGGGTCCGATTTTACTTGCCTTCTTTGTATTAAGAAAGTGCAAAATGCCTTCTCTTAGGGAAATTGGTCAACTTGCAATTGTTGGTATTCTATTATTGGGTATCGCAAACGGACTTGTTGTAGTTGCTGAACAATGGCTGCCGAGCGGTTTAACGGCGCTTTTAATTACAACACTTCCTTTCTGGGTGGTTCTTTTAGAATCGCTAATCCCGCAAGGAATTAAATTAAATTTAAGAGTAGTCTTTGGAATGATTACTGGTTTTGCCGGTGTAAGTCTAATTCTATATAACAATTTGAATGATGTATTTAATGTTGATTATTTATTAGGAATTCTTTGTCTATTAGTTGCAGTTATTTCTTGGGCGAGCGGTTCGCTCTATTCCAAGTACAAAAAGGTTTCAGTCAATCCATTTGTCGGCGCATCAATTCAAATGATTATTGCAGGATTACTTCAAGTGATTGTTGGATTATTATTGGGTGAATATGAGCGGTTTAGTTTTACAACTGAAAGTTTTGCCGCATTCGCTTACTTGTTCATTGCAGGATCAATGATTGCCTACGGCTCTTACATTTATGCAATCAGCCATTTACCGGTTTCATTCGTAACAACTTATGCGTACATAAATCCGGTAATTGCATTAGTCCTGGGCTGGGCAGTACTCGGGGAAGAATTAAACGAGGAAATTATTTTTGCATCGGCAATAATTCTTATCGGCATTTATTTGGTAAAAAAGGGAGCTGTTCAAAAAGTGTAATTAAGATCGCAAAATTTCGTAATTCTCACTTATGTTACTTAATAACTCATGTTACGCAAAAATGTAGAGCGAAACTCTGTTTCGCTCATTATATGAGTAATTAGAACTAAATTGTCTGAGCGATTCAGCGAAGCGTCCTACAATTCTTATCCTTTTGCGTAAGGTGAGTTACTCACTTCTTTATTCGAAAAATGAAAATTTATCACTCTAGGAATTTCATAAATATTTGATCAATTAACTTCTCTCACGTAGAATATCTTTGATTTCACGCAGCTCATCCAAAATTAGATTTAATTCAGATTCAGAATCTACTAACTCCGCGGATGTAGTTGATTTGATACCACCAGATTTTTTAAGACGGTCACTAAGAGAATCCATCAGATTATTCCATTCGGTTAATCCCGCCAGGTTTGCCTCGTATCCTGTGGGAGTTGAAGATTGCCCGGCAGTCTGAATTCTTATTGACGCTATTCCTAGGAATCTGTCATAAAGCGATCTGTGAAGAATAAAATCAGTAATTGCGTAGAAAGGAATATTCTGCTCAATTTTTGAAAGTATTCCTTTCTTTAAGATAATTCGTTCGTTGGCGATAAGATATTCTAAGTTTTTAACCCACAACTGTGTGATAGGAACGCCAATCAACCAGAACAACAAAATTATTCCAGACCAAATTGGCCAAAGAATAACGGCAACATCAGTGTGATTAACGTGCTTACCAAGCGGAACAGTAAATTGAATGATTAAAGCGGACAAAAAAAGCAAAATACTAATCGATAAAAAAACATAGTAGATTTTGGTAACTAACTTCAAATTGGGTTTTAACGAAATAGTTTCCATTCTAATTCCTCGCTTTTAATGATTGATGAGGTAACAAGAGTATTTATTTAATTGATGAAGCCTTCTTAAGAAGCGCTTCAAATTTATTATTCCCAGGTTTATTTACAAAATATAAAACCAAGAATATTAAGTATATAAGAATATAAGTATTATCGGACGATAGGAGGAATCCCGCGGCATTAAACAAATTGAAGGCACAAATTGATAATAATTTTGCCGAGTGATATTTAGAATAATAACTGCATTTTCTTCCGATATCACGATTCTTTTTAAGGTCGGAAAAAATAATCGAGTCAAATACTTTAATTAGAAAAAGTTCTATGCCTCCAGCGGTTAAAATGATTACTTTCAACACAAAATCATTTTGCATCTGGAAGTTGAAGAATTTATTTGTATCGATAAAATAAACTGTAATCAATAGAAAAAATTGAAAACCAAGAAGCACAAAAAAAAGATTCAGAGAAGATTCAATTCGTTTGGGATCGTAGTTCATAGTTTAAAATTCTCTAATCAATATCGAAGAGTAAAAGACGCGCTGAGATTTCGATAAATAAAAAATTTGTGATCAGCTCTTGCTCGCCGCTGGAAAAAATAACTTCAACCTTGCTCGTAGCAATCCCATCCTTTGTTTCACTAGTTATTTCTCCGAATGTATGAGAATCGCTAATGTCAATAAGGGCTTTTATCTTTTTGCAAATTCTTTTAACCTGAGCGGCGTCCTTTTCGTCGGCATAATTGTAATGATCTTTGAACAATCTTTCGGCGTCTTTACCGTAATATGCAATTTTATCTGCGGCATTTTTATAATCTTTATTTTTGGACAATTCAAAAATATTATCGGTCGCTGCTTTTAGTGATTCAACTTTTTCATTTTGCTGTGCTGTAACTGCACTTGCAAAAAAGGTGATAAGGATTAGTAAAAATAATATTCGCTTCATTTTATACGCCTAAGTTATAATTGCTTGTGCTTCAAACGCAAAATACTTGTTTAGTAAACAAAATGCTTTATCTGTTCGCCTTTAGAGCCTAACTCAGTCATCGCCTCAATCCCAATTTTAAGGTGAAGATCAACAAATTTATCTGTAACTATTTTATCGGACTCTGCAGTTTTGATGCCTTCCTGAATCATTGGTAAATCGGAAACCAGCAGAAGCGCTCCGCGTGCAATTTGGTTTGCATAACCAACAATAAAAATTGTTGCAGTTTCCATATCAATTCCAATCACGCCGATTTTTCTTAAATAATTTCTGAAGTCATCGTCCCATTCCCATAATCTTCGATTGGTTGTGTAGATTACCCCGGAACGGTATTCTTGTTTATGCTGGATTATTTTTTCAGAGACAAATTTGTGAAGCTTAAACGAAGGAAGCGCGGGAACTTCCGGCGGCATATAATCCTGCCCGGTGCCTTCACCTCTAACCGCGGCAATTGGAAGAATAAAATGACCTAATTCTGTCGATCGTTTTAATCCCCCGCATTTCCCCAAAAAGAGTACGCCCTTTGGATTTTTAGCAATCAATAGATCCATAATTGTTGCGGCATTTGCCGAGCCAATACCGAAATTAATTATTGTCAGACCGTCGTTATTTGTAGAAGTCTGCATCGGCATCCCTTCACCATAAACATCGCAGCCAAACGTGTCTGCAAACTTTGTAACGTAATTATGAAAATTAGTAATAAGCATAAAATCGCCGAACTGTTTTAATTGCGTGCCGGTGTAACGCGGAAGCCAGTTTTTAGCGATGTCGAGTTTTGTTTTCATATAATTCATACCTTATTAATCATGCTTGTTCTTTTCCGATTTGGAGATAAAAAATAATTCAACCCTTTGAGCGAGAAGTGAAAATAAATATCCAATGCTTCCGCCAATTAAGGCGCCCGCTATTATATCGCTGGGATAATGAATGCCAATATATACTCGTGAGAGTGCAACGAATACCGCAACTGCAATTAAAAGTGATTTATATTTTTTAAATAAATTTCCGAAAAAGAAAGCTACTGCAAAATTATTAACCGCATGTGAAGAAGGGAAGGAAAAAGATTTTTTACAGCTTACTAATAGATTTATATCTTCCAAAACGTGACAAGGACGCAGCCGTTCAAAAACATTCTTCAACAAAGCGCTGCTTAATTGATCGGTGACTACAATCAAAATTATTATCCCTACGGCAGATATCTTTCCCATGCGCCCGCCCTTGAGTAAAAGAATAAACCAAATGATTATATATGCAATCAGCCAGCTTTTTACATCTGTGATCAACAAAAATAACTTGTCGAAAATTGGATTTGAAATAGATTGATTTACAAGTCTGAATAGAAAAACATCAATGGAATATAAAAAGTCGAGCATTTAATCCTGATTTAATTTATTATTTAATTGACATATGATTCAAAATGAATTTACGTTATTTTTTGTCAACATTAAAATAAGAAGTTTTTAATTTACCAAGAAATTGAGCGGTGTATAAAAGCGTAATACATTTTTTTGATATAAAATGAGAAAAAATGAGTATAAAAGTTCAAACGGACGACCAAAGAGTATTAATGCATAAGACGGCGGTTTTTCAGACTCTTACGCAAAATTACGTAAGAATCATGGCGATAATAATAGCTATGATTGGATTACTCGCATTGATATTTGAAGTTCGGAATCTTGTATTCAATGCATTTGATGTTTATATCGCGCGTCTTTTTACGGTGGTTATTGCTTTTGTGATTTTAGTTTTGGGTAATACAGAAAGCTGGAAACTGAAAAGCACTCATTTAGCGCACCTGCTTGTATCGAGCGTTGTACTATCGAGCATGTTTGTAATACACCGGCTGCCGAGTACATTCCAGATTAATTCTCTACTAATAGCTTCAGCGATTTTTGTGTTCAGCTTAGCATTGGGCTGGCGGGTAATTCATCAGTATATCGTTGTCTTTTATTCAGTTACAGCTCTAGGATTGTTGGTTTTATTGAATCAATCTTTATTTTCTGAAGCAATAAAAGTTCCAGAGAATTTAACGGCATATTTAATACTATCTCTATTCTCGATCATCACGAGTAAGATGGTTTATTCTTCACGCGAGATATTGTTCAAAACTTCGGGCGGCAACGGCATTCAAATAATTGATGCACAAGTTAGAATGCACGAGTTGCTTCAGATACAAGATTTATTCGATAATTTAAGTGAAGGACTATTTCGGTTTTTGCCGGACGGAAGGGTAACTTTTGCAAATCAATCGTTTTTAAATATTCTTGGTTACGAGGACAAAGTAGAATTAAAAGATATCCCAATTGAAACTCTGTTTGTTGAACCGAAAGAATATGCGAGTCTATTAACTTTTCTTAAACACCAGAAAAAAGTAAAATATTTTAGAGCGAGTTTTTATAAAAAGGATAAAACAATAATTATTGTCCGGCTTAGTTTAAGGTATTCACAAGACCAAAACGAACCGCCATATTTTGATGGAATATTACAGGACGTTACCCAGAAAATAAAACTCGAAGAAGAGAAAGAAAGAGAGTTGAAAGAACTAAAGGAAGAAAAGAAAAAATCGTTATCTGAAATACATTCCGCAGTATATGACGTAAACCGAAAATCGGAATATCTCGCAAGCATGTCGCACGAAATTAAAACTCCTCTGAATTCAGTTATTGGATTTTTAGACTTGATTGAACAAAGTGGATTTGATAGCAAGGAAGAGCTTTTGGATTTTGCGAGCAAAGCAAAATCTTCCGCAAACGCGCTAATGGGTATTGTCTTGAATATTCTGGATATATCCAAAATTGAAGCGGGAAAGCTTGAACTTGACGAAGAGAATTTTAACTTAAAAGCCGAAGTTGATAATTGCTGCTCCATATTAATTCCCACTGCAAATGAAAAAGGGCTGTCCCTTAAGCGTGAATTTGATTCAAATATTCCCGAATTGGTAAAAGGCGATCAGCTTCGATTCCGTCAAATATTATTAAACCTTTTGAGTAATTCTGTTAAATATACAAACAAGGGCGGTGTGGGAATTTCAATTTCTTTAGAAGAAAAAAGTGAGATAACAACCAAATTAAAAATTATTGTTAAAGATTCCGGAGTGGGTATTCCTCAAAGTAAACTTCCGTTTTTATTCAAACCCTACAGTAGAATAAAGGAGATGGGCGCTCAAAAGAGCGAAGGGACAGGATTGGGTTTGGTGATTACAAAAGAATTAATCAGTCTTATGAACGGGAGCATTGATGTACTTAGCGAAGTTAAGGTCGGAACACGTTTTGAAGTATTGATTCAATTTAAAAACAGTTCTGAAAAGGAATTAAAGGAATTTTCACTTACATCAAAAAAAGCTGAGAAACCAACGATAGACTTAGAGCCAAAGGTTGAGCCGGAGATCTCAGAACCACAGTTAGTTGTTGCTGGAATTGAAGCTGCAGAAGACGATCTGGCATTGAGGAAAAATTATTCTGAGAGGAAGCGCCTGCTTCTCGTTGAAGATAATCCAATCAGCCAGAAACTGGAAATTAGAATTTTAAATTCTGCCGGCTATAATGTTGATGCGGTAAGCGATGGTTATCAAGCAATCGAAGCGGTTAAGAAAAATATTTACGATTTGGTTTTAATGGATATTGAAATGCCTAATCTCGATGGATTGAGCGCGACTCAAAAAATTAGGGAGTTAGACAATCCAGCTAAAAATATTCCTATAATTGCCGTTACGGCGCACTCCAGCATGAAGGACAGAGAAAAGTGCCTAGCCGTGGGTATGAATGATTACATTGCCAAACCGATAAACATTAATTTTATGAAAATGACGATCGATCAGTGGGTTAAAAAAGTACCTAGCGCAGAATAAAAATATCTGATTTTTTTAAAAATGATCATATCTCCCAGAGGATTAAGAATGGTGAGTGAAATAACCATTTTTTTCATTTCTACAAAGATATATTCCATCTTTTTAGGGGATCATCGAACGATACAGCGTTTGGATCAAATAATTGTGGATCATATTTTCCTCCAAGCCATTCAATCATTCCATCATACTCTTCATCTTTAGGATTATTCAATATGGATAACATATCATAGTAACCGCCTATACCACCACAATCTTCTGGCGGACATGCCATTTTTCCGGTTATACATTTAGGATATTTCTCCCCTGCTGAAACAGGAATAATCTTCTCGAACTTAACGGTGTGAATCCAAGAATCGCCAAAATCATATTCGTATCTAGCTTTCTGATTAGTTTCTTTAAAGTACTTAGATATTTTCACTTTATTCTCGGGCAATAAAAATCTACCGTATGATTCATATTCTTCATCGGGAGCGCCAATTTCTACTTTTATATTTGTTGCCGGATTGATTAATTCAAACATGTGCAAATGATAATCCAACCACCCCATGGAATCTTGAATAGCAACGTGCAAATCCCAAAACGAATAATTAGCAGGAACGAGTATCCGCCTCCAAATTGCTGGTTTGGTATAATTTAGAGTGATTTTGAATTGATAAACTTGGTTGAAATATTTACTCATAATAGCCTCCAATCAGTAATTAAAAATTTCTTTTATAACAATATTTTTGTCCGCGAAACCAACAAAAAGGTTGTCTCAAAAATAAATATTGAAACAACATCTTATAATTATTATTGAGACATCTCATTAATTGATTTCTTAATAATTTCAATTGCTTCTCGTAATTGCTCTTCGCTTATAACAAGAGGCGGAGCAAAGCGGATTATGTGTTGATGAGTTGGTTTTGCAAGCAAACCGTTCTCAGCCATTTTAACGCATACGTCCAAAGCTTGCTTTCCGTTTGTAGGCTTGATTACGATTGCATTCAGCAAACCTTTGCCGCGCACAAGTTCTATCATCGGGTTGTCGAATTTTTTCAATTCATCGCGGAAAATTATTCCAAGCCTTTCAGCATTTTCTGCAAGTTTCTCATCTTTGACCACCTCTAATGCAGCGATGGCAACCTTACACGCGAGCGGATTTCCACCGAAAGTTGAACCGTGCTCTCCTGGTTTTATAACGAGCATAATTTCATCATTCGCTAAAACTGCAGATACAGGCAAAACTCCGCCGGATAGGGCTTTACCCAAAATTAGAATATCAGGTTTCACTCCTTCGTGATCGGAAGCTAGCAATTTTCCTGTTCGTGCAATTCCTGTTTGAACTTCATCTGCAATGAACAAAACATTTTTCGATTTGCATAGATCGTAAGCTTTTTTCAAATAACCTTCTTCCGGAACATATACTCCGGCTTCTCCCTGAATTGGTTCAACTAAAAATCCCGCGACATTAGTATCTTCAAGCGCTTTCTCTAATGCAGGAATGTCATTATAAGGAATAACTTCAAATCCGGGTGTGTAAGGGCCAAATCCCTTAAAAGAATCAGGATCGGTAGACATTGAAATTATAGTAATTGTTCTTCCATGAAAATTACCTTCGCAAACGATGATCTTAGCTTTGTTTTCTTCAATACCTTTTTTGTCATAGCCCCATCGGCGAGCCAGTTTAAGAGCAGTTTCAACCGCTTCTGCTCCTGAATTCATAGGAAGCACTTTATCATACCCAAAATATTCGGTTATATATTTTTCGTATGGACCCAATTGATCGTTATGAAAAGCTCTTGAAGTTAAAGTGAGGGTTTCGGCTTGTTCTTTTAATGCATCAATAATCTTAGGATGGCAGTGCCCTTGATTTACAGCCGAGTAAGCGGATAAAAAATCAAAATATTGTTTCCCTTCAACATCCCACACATAAACGCCTTTGCCTTTTGCCAACACAACCGGCAACGGATGATAATTGTGAGCGCCGTAACGTTCTTCGATTTCGATATAATCCTTAGAAAACATAAAATTCCTTGTAGATTTTGTTTTTAATAGCAATGAAAAGTTATCAAATTTGCCTCTGACTTCCGAATAATTTTGGATAAAAAAGATAACTTGCAGCTCAAAAATCCATAAGAAAATAAGATCGAATTAAAGGAAGAAACGGTTCACATTTTGCTTGATGAGCTTATTATAGCGCATCTCAAATTATGCACTATCACAAATTTCTAATAGAGGAGAATTCTGTTTCGATTTACCGTTTCCATTGAGAACAAACTCAAAATGTTTAAGAATTTTTTTCTTATCAATAAATTCAATCTGAGTATGATCAATATCACGATTGTCATTAGGAAGAGAATAAAATTTAGATAAACCATCCCAATCAATATTTCGTAATGAAACTATATTATTTAAAAAAAAGCTGACCCAATATTCTCCGATTTTTGAAATTGGTTTTTCATAAAGGAGTTTATTTTTTGCATTGGAAACATAATTGGGATCTATTTCGAATCCTATATAATTTCTTCCCAATCTTTTGGCTGCAATTGCTGTTGTCCCGGTACCCATAAATGGGTCAAGAATAATATCTGATTCATCCGTACTCATCAAAATTAAGCGCTCTAAAAGATGAATAGGTAACTGACAAGGGTGTTCGTCCCGATATTTATTATGTTTTATTCTATGTATATCAGCCCAAACATCAGATACGAGCGGACCAAATGGGTGAAGTAATTGTTTTTTACCGCCATAATCTTTTAGAAGGTAACCACTTTTCCGACTGCGTTTATGGGGGTATCTTAATTCATAAAACTTCGTCTGATTTATATCTTTCACATAATACAAAATCCCATAGTGAGAAGGTTGTAAAGATTTTCCCATTGGAGCGGTTGGTGCATCCCAAGAAATCCAGTGTCTAAAAGTTGAATATTTATTTAAAATGGAAGAATAATAGGTTAGCCATTTAGGAATATTATGGATGAATATAGAACCAGATGGCTTAGTCACCCTAACCATTTCGCTGATCCATTCTTCACACCAATCAACGTATTCTTGCATTTCTAATTTATCATAATACGAACTATATTTTTTTTTGAGGTTAAAGGGAGGATCCGCAAATGTAACATCAATAGAATTAGCAGGTATTTTGTTTAACAATTCAATTGAATCGCCGGCAATTATTTTATTAATAAATTCTTTCATAATTATTTAAATGTCTCATTTAGCAATTCTTTAAATCTATCTAGTTCGTCCTTATGAAATGTGAACACATCCTCATACGCAGAAACCATTCTTTTTAAATCACCCTTTCGAACATACCAGCCAATCCCATCCACAAAACCAATAAATTTTGCCTTGGGATAATGCTGTTTTATTAATACACCAATAGATATTTCTGTTTTCATTCATATAATAAATATATTAAAGTAAATCTAAGCATCCAGCAAAAATATCTGAGAAATCTTTCCGCTATTGCAAAAGAGAGTCGCTTCTATGGCAAAATTGAGTCCACTCTGAAAAGTCATATTGTTAGTAACCCCACGTTTTAACGTGGGGATAACAAGCTAAAAACAAACTTTCCCAAACGGGTTTTAACCCGTTTGGGGTTTTTCGGAGTGGACTCAAAATTAGATATTTTGACAATATAGAAGAGATGGTGGAATATACTAGAACTTCATTGATGACATGATTAGTCGATAAATTCCTTCACTTTTGAGAATACTAATTCCACATCCAATTCACGAATGCACTTAAACTGAATATCGGTTCTTTTGCACGTTAGAGGTTTGGGAGAATAAAAAAAGCATGGAGCACACTCAAGATTCAAAGAGGCAATTTTATAATTTGTATTCCAAGGATGAATAAACTCTTCATTTGTAGGTCCAATAATTGCGACTGTTTTTAATTGTAATGCGGCTGATATGTGCATGAGGCTGGAATCATTCGATACGAAAACATTCATCCTCTGCATAACCGCGGCAGATTCGGCTAGACTTCCCGCTGAGACTTCAACTATGTTTTTTGTTGCGGCGAGACTTAAAATTTCTTTCCTCAATTCTGCTTCTTCCGGTCCGCCGAATAAAAATATTTTTGCGCCGCATTCTGTAAATAACTTGTCTGTCAGTGCCGCAAATTTTTCAGTTTCCCATCTTCTTTTAGTGTGATTTTTTAAAACAGCACAGCCGGGGTGAAATCCAATCAATAACTCATCAGTGGAAATGTTTCGTTCCGAAAAAAAGTTATCGGCAAAATCAAAATCTTCCTTTAACAATGGGAAATTGAGAGCATGTTTATCCTCCGAGTTAATATCAAATGCCTTTCTAATGAGACCCAAATTGTGAATAACATTATGCGTCGAATCGTTTTCAATTATTCGAACATTATTCAAAAAACCTAAATTCTGAAAATCCATTCGCTTGTATTTAACCGTCGCTCTCTCTTTAGCGCCAATTAAAAAATTAATCACATTGTATTCTTTTCGGTTAGAAGGATAAACGTTCACGGTAACGCTGTACTTCTTCCGCAAACTCAAAACAAATTTCAACGCATCAAACGGACTTCTATTTAAGAAATCGAAATGGTGAACGGAATTAATTTCGGGGAGTCTGGAATAAATGTCTTTAACGCCTTTGAACATAACCATAGCATCGATTTGGGAATCCGGAATATTATCTTTCAGTAATTTGAGCGCGGGTGTAAACATAAGCGCATCGCCGATTCCGGATAATGCTATTATTAGTATCTTCAAATGCGTAACCGAATTTTTTATGGAAAGCTAAATTAATAAGCCACGAAATCCGTGGCTTATTATAAATGTAAAAATATTTTAACGTTTCTAATTATTCAAATCCAAGCGATCTTTGAATACCTCGATAGAATCCATTGAAGAAAGTTTTCTATAACGTTCCAGCAAGCTGTTGATTGTCGGATCGTTTGGAACATAATTTTTCAAGGAAGAGAACAAATCAACAAGTTTATTATACTCCCCAAGGTTTTCGTAAACGTCTTTTAAAATTATGTAAGGATTGTACTGTCTGTTAAAATCACGCGGATTATCTTCAATCATCTTTCGCATTAAGGCTTCAAGTTCAAGTCCAATTTCTTTGTACTGCGTCATGCCGCCTGCAGAGTAATACAAATTCGATAAATCGTAAAGAAGCTCATATCTCAGATCAACGAGGCGGCGGGGAAGTTTTTCTTCCATCTTGTCTAATGACGCGATTGCCATCTCATTATTATTGTTGTCGAGATAATGAATTGATAAACGCAAATAGCTGTTTCTGTAATTTTGAACAAGACGCTGATGATTTTCATCCATAAAAATAGTCGGATCGTTCAAACCGCGGAATTTAAAACCGGGTGCGTAATCTGTCTTGTAATCTGCGGGCTCTTCAAATAATTGTCTGCGCATTAATTCTTCATCAACGTAATAAAGATTTTTCTTACGCTTTTCCGGAACAAGTCTGAAAGCCAATCCTTCCATTTTAAGATAATCATCCAAACCAATTCTGCTGTTTTCAGAACACGTTACCGCGAAATAAATTGGTCTTTCCCAATTGTTTGCCTTCACCATTTCGAGCGCAACCAAATCTTGAACGCGCACAGCTTTAATTCTTCCGAACTGAATTGTATTGTCCATTTTCCAAGTCAGTTTATCTTTGCTAATGAGCGACGTGTCTGTAATTCCCAATTCAGTGTAAGCTTTTTTCGGAACATCAACAGTAATTTGCTTTGATTCCCACTGAACTGGTCCAATTTCGTCAAGTTCTCTATCGGAGATATTCATTTTAATTTTAGCCGCACCATGCGGAGTGGTATTCTTCAACTGTTTTATATACCAGCCTGTATTTAATAAGGAAAGATTCGCGATTCTAACATCTCTTCTTACGCCTTCAACATCCTGAAGATACCACAATGGAAATGTATCGTTATCGCCGTTTGTAAAAATAACCGCGTTAGGCGCAACGCTTTGCAGCATATTATAAGAATAATCCCATGGCACAAAATTACGGGAGCGGTCATGTTCCCAAAAATTTTCTGCGAGCATTAATACCGGAACAGCAAGGAAACCTACAATAATTGATGCGCTGAACAGAGGTTTAACAAAACTCTTCTTACCGAAATTTTCAACTATCAAATCGAGTATTCCCCGCATACCAATTGCTATCCATATAGAATAAACAAAAAAGGCGCCAACGTAAAAATAATCTCTTTCACGCGGCTGGGGCTGCTGCTGGTTTTGATAAAACACAGTCAGATAACCGAGAAAGATAAACATCGCCAGAAATATTGAGCCCATCTTCCAATCTTTTTTGAAGTGATAAATAAATCCAAACAAACCGAGTAGAAATGGCAATGCCCAAAGTTTTGTATAATCAATACCTTCATCTTGTTCGGTAGAAACTCTTCCAATATAATTCCACGCTAGATATCTGTTGAACATGTGATTCATCTGGTAATTCCAGAAAAAGTCCAAATCACTGGAATATTGAGTGTAAATATCCTGCTGATGAGATTCCTGTGAATATCGTCTTTTGAATGTCGGAAAATCTCCGTACTGCTCTCTGTTTACATACGAAAGAAACTCGGTCATGGTTTTGGGACTGTTAAGATTTATCGGTGTGTCCTGATTTGAGCGAATCAAAATCATTGTATATGACGTATATCCGAGAAATGTAAACAGTACAGCTTTAGAGATAAGATGCAGAGTTTGCCTATCGGTTTTGTTCGACCAATAAATTGTAAATCCAATTACAGAGAACAGTGCAGCAAATATAGCGGCATTAAGTAAATAATTGTCGCCGCCGAGCAAGGAGACAAACTTAGGAACATATTTTACGAAGCCGGGGTAAATTGCAACAAGCGCTGCGCCTCCTATCAAAAACGGCAGATAAAATGAATTTCTTGCAAATATCTTTTTACGCAGAGCCGCCATAAATATGATTGTGGCAACGCCGACAATTATTATAAATCTTTGATCGAAGGCTCTGAACGCTTCCGGTGAAGGCGCTGAAGAACCGGTTTCGGCAGCCCACATTCCAACAGCAATAATTAAAATGATCACTGCATGAATAATAAATAGCTTTGCGGTGGTAATTAATTGAGCCTCATCAGATAAATACTTTCTGAACATAACGGTCATTACAATAGGAACTGTTGCAAGCACGGACATCAAATGAACGCCGGTTGATATTCCAAGAGTATAGGCGATCATTATTAAATATTTTTCGTTGTCCACGTTATCAGCTTTTTCATTCCATACCATCATTAGCCATGTTACAAATGCGATAAAAAATGTTGAAAGAGCGTAAACTTCGGCTTCAACTGCGTTAAACCAAAAAGTATCAGAAAATGCCAATGACAGCGCACCAATTGCTGCGGCAAGAAATGTCCCAAGAGCATCGAGTAAACTTGTGTGAGTTTTCCCTTTGTAATTTTCAATCAACTTAACTGCGATGAGGTATAACAATAATACCGTAAGCGCGCTGGAAATTACAGAAACAAGGTTTACCCTGAACGCAATATTATCTGCAAATGGAATCAAAGCGAATAATCTTCCAAGGATCAAGAAAAAGGGCGTTCCAGGTGGATGCGGAACCTGCATCAAATGAGATGAGGCTATAAATTCTCCGCAATCCCAAAATGAAACCGACGGCTGAACCGTTAATAGATATACTAGACCGGCTAGTAAAAATACGCCCGCCCCAATTACTCTGTGTAGTTTTTTAAAATCCATTTACTCCTCGGATGGTATTTAATCTGAATTAGGTTTTTTGAAGAACTGATCAAAATTTTTCTTCGCTCTATTCATATAATACTTTTGATAGAGGGCTTTTAACCGCTCAAAGGAAAGATTGTCAAGGTCTTCTTCCATTTTATGTCTTTTAAAAAGCATTGAGTAATCCTGAAATTCTTTATTATCCATCATTTTTTCGTATCTTCTTAAGGCTTCAAAATACTTTTCTTGATCTGTTTTTCTCATTGCTCGTTAAAAAGTTTGTTCTAGACAACGTATTTAAAATGCTAAATAAATTGAAGCCAAATATAAAAAAAAGTTCTTAAGATAAATCATAAATCGTTTACCATTCTTAGGCTTTGAATGCAGTTATACCAAAACTTTAATCCATCGGTTTCCATAATTCTTCCGACTTTCAATAGGGAACGGCTTATTACAAGAGCAATTAATTCCGTTCTTGGGCAAAGTTACACGAATTGGGAATTGATAATTGTTGACGACGGGAGCGAAGACGATACATTTGCGGTTGTGAATCCGTTTCTATATGAGCATAGAAATATCCGCTATATGAAGCATGCAAATAGATATCTCCCAATTTCACTCAATATTGGAATTCAAGCTTCTATTGGAAAATATGTTACGTTTCTCGGCAGCGATGACGAGTATAAAAAAGATCATCTCGAAGACAGAATCTCATTCATTAAAAATTCTAATTTCGATTTGATTCATGGCGGGGTTGAAATTATTGGTGACGAGTACGTTAAAGATAAAAATAATATTGAAAGAAAAATTCATCTTTCTGAGTGCATTCTCGGCGGAACATTTTTAGGCAAGCGGGAAGTCTTTTTAGAACTTGATGGATTCAAAAATATTAAGTACAGCGAAGATTCCGAGTTCTTTGAACGCGCAAATAATAAATTCAAAATTGGCAGAGTGAATTATCCCACATACATTTATTACAGAGATACGCCGGACAGTATCTGCAATACTATTTAGCGTATTTAGATATAATCTCTTCCGGTATTCGTACCGGTCTCCCGGAATTGACAGAAACCATTGTGTAGAAGACAATTCCCTCGGCAGAGATCTTTGAATCTTCTTTTCGCAGAATCCAAAAATTTACTTTTACCTGAGCGCCGCTAATTTCATCAACTTGAGTGCGAACGAGCGCAGTATCGTTTAGTTTTAGCGCCCGCTTAAAATTTATCTCGGCACGCGAAGCAACCCATGAATAATCAAGCTTAATAAATTCATGCATGCTCATTCCATAATCGCGCGTCATTTGCTCGAAGCGGGCGGCTAATAAATAATCAAGATACTTTGAATAATGCACATGATTATTCATGTCAATATCGTCGGGACGTATTGTTACTTGAGACTCGAATACAGAATACATATTTTCTCCGGTACATTAATGCGGATAACTCAAGTGCAAAAATAGCAAAATATTTTTCTGCTCAAATTAGTCAGTTATAAAATCCAGATTAATAATCCCGGTAAATATTGAAATAAAATATACCGCAGCGAAAACAATACTGATGATGATTAGAATTTTCATTATGCTGAAATATTTTGCTTGAGCAAAAAATCCTTCTCTCAATGCCGCTTTTTCATCGTTCAGTTCATACTGCTTAAATTGGAATGCAGCGTTTCTTAATCCAATACCTGCAATAATCAGCGGAATTCCAACAAATAAACCGATTATGGTAAGCGAAATTAATGCACCGTAGGCAATAGTGAAAAAGCCTAAGAAATTAATATCTCTCGCCATTGTTATGAACTTTTCTCCATACGGTTCATTCTGACGAGGAGTTTTTAGCTCAAATTGTGAATTATCATATTCTTCCATCTCACCTCCAAAATAATTGTAAATAATTGTAAATAATTGAATATCGGAAAAAGTAATCGGATAAATAGTAGTGAAAAAGTATCATCTTCCTTTAAACTTCACAAAAAGATAAGAGTACATAATAGGAATGAAAACTCATGGCTAACAATAAGGATTTTTTTGGAATGATTCAATTATTATATAAAGTGAAAAAGAATTCAGAAGTGAGCATCACAAACATGCGGGCATATTATACTGTTTAGTTTGATATTGCCTTCAAGAAAAATTAGCTTTGTCCTTTCAAAAAATCATTATACAGGAACTCAGATGAAATCAAAAATTATAACGCTAATCATAATTGTCTTTATTGCCGGGTATTCGGAAAATATGTCTCAGCAAGACAGCTCAGCAGTAAATCAAAATCCATTACTTGATTCAAAAATTAAAAAAGTTAGTTACGCAATCGGGCTAGACATTGGAAATAATTTTCGTCAGCAATTAATTGAATATGACGTGGAAGCATTTCTAAAAGGACTCGAAGACGGATATTCAAATACAGAGGGATTACTTAGCGGGGAAGAACTGCAAATCATTATGCAGCAGTTCCAAAAAGAACAGAAAGTAAAACTGATGATGAAAGACGAACAGTTGAAATCGAAAAATACCGAAGAAGGTAAAGCATTCCTCGAGAGTAATAAAAGTAATCCTGGAGTTACAACCACATCGAGTGGCGTTCAATATAAAGTTCTAAAATCGGGTGACGGCGCAACGCCAAAATCCACAGATAAAGTTTCTGTTCACTACTCCGGAAGACTAATTGACGGCACTGAATTCGACAGTTCTGTAAAAAGAGGACAACCAATTAGTATTCCTGTAGTTAATGCTATAAAAGGCTGGGGCGAAGTTCTGCAGTTGATGAAAGTAGGAGACAAATGGGAAATTTACATCCCTTCGCATCTCGCCTACGGAGACCAAGCGAAAGGACCAATCGGACCAGCATCGGTATTGATTTTTGAAATGGAATTATTGGGGATAGAATAAAATCAGAGTTGCCGCTCTTTCTCAGATTAAAAATCTGAGATACATTGTAGAGCAGATTACCAATCTGCGCCCAAACGATTTTGGTCAAAGTTGGACACATGTCAGACGGCAGACTAATTATCGGGGTAGTACGTGTTGCTAGTCCCAGTTTTATTAGTTCAATGGAAAGTCGATTTATTTTCTAACCATTTTAAAAGTTTGTTCAAACAGTTTTGTTGTATCTAATTTTGCTGGAATAACTAAATCATCAAAACCATTTTTATGTAAGACAAACTTTATTGAATCGGCAAGAAATAAAAAATCGTTGATCCCTTCTATCTGATACGTTGAGCCAATGCCGAGTGTCGAATAATTTATTTTAAATTCCCCATTGTTGTCCGATAAGGTTAATGGAGCAGCATCAATGAGCGCAGCTATATCATCTGTCAGCAAGGGGAATGATCCTTTGCGAGTGAAAGTCTGTCCAACAATTTTGTAGTAATAAATTCCATTTGTATAATTTGAGCCATCCCAATAGTAAATGTGATTGCCGGCTAACTGCTCTACTTGATCTAATGGTTTTGCAATTTCTATATTGTGCATATCTAATATTTGTAAGGTAACAGTTTGATTTATTGGCAATGAATAAAAGATAGCGGCATTTCTTAAAACAATATTTTGACTAAGGGAAAAAATATAGTGAACATCAATATCTTGAATCGGACTGCCTTCTTCATTAACGACTTTTCCATAAATGGCTGCTTCTCTATCATCAGGAGGATCAACAACAGAATCATTGCAACAATAAAACATTATTGCGAATAATAGAAAAAATAAAATTTTAGAATATCGCTTCATCATTATTTACCTCTATTTTTTTTCAATAATTTAACACCGGTTATACAGCGCTGGCGAAGTGACTCAGATGGAATTGCATTTTTCGTCACAACACTCAAACAGAAGTTAATTTTCTGCAGCAGCTAAAATTTTCTGCAAATCGCTTTCAGATACATTCAACAAATTTACTTTTGGCAATCTGGTTGTTAAGATTTTCCAATTGTTATTTTTTACGAAAACTTCTTTGAAGAGCGGCAGCGATTCCTGAACCGAGCCATTGTTTGCGAGCGTTACGGCATGCCAGTATTTCATTTCTTCATTGTCCGGGAACATATTTTCTGCCGCAGAATATTCATCCATCGCCAATTTCATATTTCCTTTTTCCACTGCTAAATCACCGGCATTCATATGCTCATAAGCCCGGTGAACTTTTAACAGTCTTTCTAATTCAATGAGCGGTTCGCTGCTGTCGTCAACCCGCAAATCCACTAATTTATCTTCCCAAGGTTTTCCGGTTGATTCACCTTTTACTACTATTAATGATGCAGACTGTCTTCCGCGGATATCGCCGCCTTCACTCTCAGCGGCTTTCAAGGCAGTTAGTAATCTCTCTGCAAGAGGACCCTTTGAGATTTTGAAAGCAGAATACATTGCATCCCACACAGTATTATTAAGCATCATATTTGCATGAACTGAAAAACCCGCGCCGGTTTTATGACCAGCTTCAGCGATGCACAACTTGCCGGTCCACGCTGCAACATTTCCACTCTTATCAACTATTGCCAATTGTCTTACATCGCGGGCTTCATCGTCGTTAATTAATTTATCAAGCGTCTCTTGAGCAGACGACCCGTTTCTTAACATTTCAAGACCTCTCGGACCGAAGGAAACATTTACAAAACTTTGCGTTGCAATTGCGCCTGCGCCCGCTTCAGCCCATGAAACAATTGTTCCCACTGAATACCAATGAGATTGAACGGCTACTCCCATTTCGCCTGTATGCGTATCTCTTGCTACGATTGAATATGTGTGGCAGAATGGATCGCTCGAAAAGATTTTTTGCGAAAACGCTTGGGATGAAAATATAATTGATAGAACTACTATGAATAATTTTGTTTTCATGTCTTATTCTTCCCTAAATTGTTTTTTACTTCCTTCGTAGATAGAGTATTTGTGATATTTACATTCAAGAGGACCGTTGAATAAAGTAAGTCTTTTTGAAGTGCGCAAACCAAAATGTTTTAGCGCGTTTTTGTTGTAGCTGAAAATCCAAACATCGAAATTTTTAAAATTCTGTTTGAAAGAATCACCAAGTTTTTTGTAAAACTCCTCAATATTTTCTTTCTTTAATCTTTCGCCGTAAGGCGGATTTGTAACAACAATTCCAGGTCCGGTTTTTAACTCGGCTTCAGTAATACTTTCCTTTTTAATAATTATGTTCTCATCAAGTTTTGCCCGCTCGACATTTCTTCTTGCAATTTCGACTGCTTCCAAGGAAATATCTGTTCCAATGATTTTAATGCTCAAATCCTTGAAATTTTCTTTCGCTTCATTTTTTATTTGATGCCACAATTTAGCGTCGTAATCCTTCCATTTCTGGAATCCGAAATTCTCTCTGTAATAATTCGGAGGGATATTTCTCGCTATCAAACACGCTTCGATTGGAACGGTTCCCGAGCCGCACATCGGATCGATAAATTTTGTTTCGCCATTCCATCCGGTTAATAAAACTAAACCGGCGGCAAGAACCTCGCTTAACGGAGCTTCAACTTTTTCTATTCTGTATCCGCGCTTGTGAAGTGAATCTCCGGATGAATCGAGCGAAAGAGTGCAATGATTTTCTTTTATATGAATATTGATTCTTAAATCGGGATTGTCCAAATCTACCGAAGGACGTTTCCCTTCCAAATTTCTAATTCTATCAACAATGGCGTCTTTAGCCAATTGAGCGACAAATTTGGAATGCCTAAAAATATTAGAATTAACAGCGCTGTCAAGAGCAATTGTGTTTTTATGAGTAATAAAATTTTCCCACTTAACATCATATATGTTTTTATAAAATTCTTTTTCGTTTTTAGCGGTAAAATCTTTGAAAGGAACAAGAACTCTTATTGCGGTTCTTAAATGCAGATTGGATTTATATAAAACCTCCTTGCTTCCGGAATAAAAAACTGATCTTGTTCCGATTGAAATATTACTGCCACCGATTCTCTTAATTTCATCAGCAAGGGTTTCCTCAAAACCGCCAAGTGTTTTGGCTGTAATTTTAAATGACTGGTTCAATTTATTTCTCTATTTACTATTGATTGAGATGTTCGTAATTTTTTAGTGCCTTATTTGAAATGAATAAAGGAATACTTATGAAAACAAAGATAGTAATGAATTTAATATTAGCGCTAAGTTTTTTCTTCTCTTCGGTTATCCTTGCACAAATTGAAAAAGATGAAGTGCTGGAAAAACTTAAAAAAGATAATGAAAATCTGAACCACCGAATTGATGAGCTGGCAAAGAATATCGACGATTTAATTTGGTTCGATAAGTTGAAGGACTACGCAATTATTGATAAGGTTTACATCACCGGTCCGCCGTTGTGGAAAGAGAAGAATCCAAATGCGATGGGTGTGGGCAATCCTGTTAAATTCTGGTCGTATATTTTTATTCCAAAAGGAATTCAAAAGAATAAAAAGTATCCGCTTATCGTTTTCCCCCATGGCGGAGTTCATTCGGACTTTTCCACGTATTACTCGCACATCATTAAAGAATTGATGACACAGCAGTACATCGTAGTCGCCCCTGAATACAGAGGCAGCACTGGTTACGGTAAATCTCATTATGAAAAAATTGATTACGGCGGACTTGAAATTGAAGACACTTACAGCAGCCGTAATTATATGATTGAAAACTATGAATTCGTTGATGAAGACAGAGTTGGAATTATTGGATGGAGCCACGGCGGATTGATATCGCTGTTTAATATTTTTGATCATCCGGATGACTATTCTGTTGCATTTGCAGGCGTTCCGGTGAGTGATTTGATTGCGCGTATGGGTTACATGAAACAGGATTACCGCGATTTATATTCTGCCGATTACCACATTGGGGAAACTGCACACGAGAATGTTGAAGAATACAGAAGACGCTCCCCTGTGTGGAATGCTCACAAATTAGCAACGCCACTTTTAATTCATACGAATACGAATGATGACGATGTAAACGTGCTGGAAGTTGAACATCTTATAAAATCTCTAAAAGCTGAGGGCAAAAAATTTGAATACGAGATTTTCGAGGATCTACCCGGCGGGCATTCCTTTGATAGAATCGATACAAAGAAGGCAAAAGAAATACGCGTAAAAATTTATAAGTTTTTAGCCAAGTATTTAAAACCAAATATGGTTCTGGATTCTGTTGACAAAATTAATGATCTAATCTATTATAAATAGCGGGATATCATTTTGAAAAAAACATTGTCTCTATTTTTCGGAGTAATAATAATTACCGCTTGCGGCATTCTTCAAAACGATTCGTTCAGTGGCTACTGGGCAATTTCCTTCGATGGTGATTTCAAAGATACTTTTCACTTTAAGGTGGATGAAAACAAACAGTTCTCTTTTGCAGAGACAATTTCCATGCAGGGCAATGATTATGATGTTACAATTGAGGGATCAATTGATGAAGAAGGAATTTTATCTGCCAATATAAATTTGGATTCTCAAACGGTTGGTCGATTGAACGGAAAAGTTAATTATGAAAACGGAATTGGTAACTGGATGGAAGCCGGTTTGTCGGGAACGTGGAGCGCAATTAAAAAACAATAATGTTACCATTTGAATTAATATTAGTTGTTGTGCTGCTTGCTCTGTGCATCGCTGTATTTGTAATGACTGGCATTTTGCTTAGAAGAAGAGGCGGCAGCTTAACTTCAACTATATTCGGCGCAACTTATGATTTTTATTTCGAAGATAAACGCAAAGCAATTAAAATGATTGTTGAAAAGAAAGCGGATAAAAAATTTGAAGAAATTGCTAACGAAAAGGATAAATAACTGATCATTCTTTCGGTAAATTTGCCTAACTATGCTTCCATCTTATTTAGAAAAACTTACCATAATTGATTTAAGAGAGCGATCTGAAAAACTCAACGCTCTAATGGAATCATGTACAATCTGTCCAAATGAATGCGGAACAAATCGAATTACTGAAGACACGGGTAAATGCTGTTCGTCGGCTAAAGTACTTGTGTCGAGCATTTCACCTCATTTCGGGGAAGAGCCGCCGCTCGTTGGCAAATGCGGATCGGGTACGATATTTTTTACAAATTGTAATCTCAAGTGTGTTTTCTGCCAAAATTATGATATAAGTCATCTTGGCAACGGACGCGAAATTTCGATTGAGCAATTATCGGATGCCATGATTCAACTTCAAAATAAGGGCTGCCATAATATCAATTTTGTAACGCCCACACATTTCACTCCGCAAATTATTTCCGCGCTTGCCATTGCCGTAGAAAAAGGATTAGAAATTCCTATCGTTTATAATTGCGGCGGATATGAATCGGTTGAAACACTTAAACTTTTGGATGGAATAATTGATATTTATATGCCCGATATAAAGTACTCTTCTAATGAGATTGCTTTTAAATACTCCGGCGTGAAAAATTATTGGACTAAGGTTAAAGCTGCAGTATTAGAAATGTACAGGCAGGTTGGTCACCTTAAAATTAGTAATTCCGGAATTGCTAAGCGCGGATTATTAATTCGCCATCTTGTCCTGCCGAATGATTTAGCGGGGTCACGGGAAGTAATAAATTTTATAGCCGAAGAGATTTCTAAAGATTCATACGTGAATATTATGGACCAATACAGACCTGCGCATCAAGCACATAAGCACAGTGAATTGAATAGAGTGATTACTTCAGATGAGTATTACCAAGTAATCAATTGGGCAGAGGAAGCGGGGCTTCACAGAGGATTTGTTGAAAAATAAATTCCAAACAAAATTTAATGCTCCTTTGTATTCCGTTTCGGCAATGCATGTTGTAAATGACAATTCTTCGAGAGTTCTGCAGCAGCCTCTTGCGTCGTGCAGATTGCTGCGGAAATAGGAGATTATTGCTTGCACTAGGGTTCAGAGCATTGATTCCAATTATTGAAATTAATTGGTAAGTATTGCATATTATCCTGCGCTCTCCTACTACTTGATATTGCATCCGAATGATTGGCAAAAATTATTATCGGTATTATCGCCAATATCAGTTTTAAGTCAAGAACAAATGAGGTGGAATTTTCATATTCGTTTTCCAGATCAATTAAATTATCAATTCCTTTTTTTTTCTCGCTGTCCATATATCTGCCACAAACCGGAAATTCCGGGCACGCTGATAAATAATTCTCTCTTTAAATATTGCACAGGATATTTTTGCTTCAATATTTCCAGATCGCTCAGCATCAACGGTCTTGGTCCTATGAGACTCATTTTACCGGTAATTACGTTGAATAACTGGGGCAGTTCGTCCAAGCCCCTTATTCTTAACCACTTGCTGAATTTGGTAAGTTTTTCGTTGAGTTCCGGTTTATAAAAAATATTACTACTTACTTTAGCTTCAGAAAGGGCAGCATTGTTTTGTTTCATCGTTCTGAACTTTACAATCTTGTAACGGAATTTATTTAACGTTATTCCTCTGTTTTGAATAAAAATGGGAAAATTTTTTAACTGAATTGATAATATTATTCCAAATATCAACATTGCCGGAAGTGCGAATAATAGAAGAAACAGAGACAATGCAAAATCTAAAAGTCTTTTACCGTGCGGGCTATATTTTATATGTTTTTTGCTGATTTTTAACCGCCAGGTTTTTATTAGAATCTAAAACCTTCGAACGAACTAAACCTTCGAGGTCTTGTACTTGATTCTGCATTCTGACCTCACCTCCGGTGAGTAAACTCGAAGGTTGCTCCTATTTAGGCACAACCCAAATATTATTTTCAATTTCTAATTTGATATCATCAAGATAAACGGCAACGCCCGCGCCGCCTTCGCGAAAATCTGCAACAACATCAACGTGCTGGGCTGATCGGTTCAGTATGCCTTTTTCAAAAAATTTGTCGGCAATCTTTTTGTCATCCTCTGATGAAGGATTTGCAACATAGCACTCCGGATAACTTGCGCCAATTGCAATGTGCAGCGTTCCTCCAACTTTCTCAACGAACAGAGGATGCTTAAGCGCTTTTGAAATTCCATTGTTCATTCCAAGTGCAACTTCTCCAATGCGGTGAGAACCTTTATCGGTTTCAATTATTTTTTTAAGAGCTTCGCCGCCTTCCTGCGCTGAGTAAGATACGATGATACCTTTCTCAAATTTCAAATAAACTCCCTGAATTGAAGTGCCGCCTTGAAAAACCGGAAGGTCAACAAATATTTCACCATGAACAGTGTTGGCATCGGGACTCGTAAAAACTTCGCCGTCCGGAAAATTTCTTTTTCCTGTGCACTTAATAATGTTTCTGCCGTCGATATTCATTTTGAGTGTGAGCAAATTTCCGGTTACGGGGCATTTAGTCTCAATCTTTATCTCTTTGCTTTTCGTAAGTAATTGGTAAATGTCTTCTTCAACTTCATCCAATAATCGCGGATCAACCGTAGAAGCGTCAACAATCACTTTTGTATATTCTTCAAGCGTCATTCCTTCCATATCCGCGAAACCTTGAGTCGGGAATAAAGTTAATGCCCACCTTTTGGAAAGCCGCGTGTTCTTAATCGGCTCATCCGCTCTCATAATTTCCTGCGCCAATTCTTCAGAAACTCCTTTGAAATATTCGGGATTTTCCGCACCGAGAATTTCAATATATTTATTCATGTTTTCGTACCGGGTTTTCTGCCAATTTGGTACATTTTTAATTTGTTCCACACTTCCAAAACGCGCCATGGAAGCGCCCCAGATTTTCCCTCTGTCATTATCCGGTGCAACAATATTTAAATCCGCTATCGCTTCGGCTTTAATTATCTTGTCCTGCATAACGGACATAAGAGCCCAGCAGATATGCTCGCCTTTCACCATTATGACGTCATCCTTTTCAATTCCGCCAAGTGAATAATCTAAAATATAATCTGCCCATTTTTCAAGATCAGCTTTTGAGATTTTTGCAGTCAATTTTTACTCCAAATTAATTGAAAAAATAATTTCGACAGTTCTATTTGTATCAGCATAAACTTAAGTAAAAGGATAGCTTGAAATTAATTGTTAGGTGTAATTGAAAATTTTAATATAAATTTACGTAAGAAATTAATAATCCAAAAACGACTAGCATTATTTATCATTAGTATCATTTTTAATGAGGGATATATGAAAGGTGGGCAGTTTGGTAAAATCGGTGAAAACATGGTTGCCTTTGAACTATCTAAAAGAGGATGGATAGTTTTTTTACCGCCATATGATGAACGCATTGATATATTGGCAATGAAATTCATTTGTTCTACGTGCAATTCTCTCTGGAATACGACGCATAATCTCTTCTGCGCGAATTCGCAATGTGAAAATCATCAGGAAATTGCAAAAACGAGAATTAAAAAATCGAAAAAATGTACTAAATGTAATTGTACTTTTTCCAGACAATCAGTTCCGTCACAGTCTTCAATTTGTCCCACATGCAATACCAATTCTCTTGAAGAAATTGCTCTTTGTAATATTTGTGAGAGTGAGATTGATGTTAAGCAAAGGAATTGTACAACTGTAGGCTGTCAAAGCACAAATTATCGGATCGTTTTTCGGTCAATACAAGTGAAATCAACACACTTTGTGGATAATGGACAAAATTTAGGATTTAATTTCAAGTATCAAGATTTGCTCGATGACGACAGGCACTTCTTTATTGTTTATTTAAGAGATATTAAAAATTACGATGAGAAACATCATTTTTGGGTGATGAACAAAAATGATTTTATTTCCATTAAAAACATTGATACGGTTTCGTTTAAAATATACCAAAATGACCGAGGACATTATAACCCCGATGATCTTAAAAACTTTCATTATGATTCGAGTATGACATTAAGAATAAATCATAAATTAGAAACATCTACTGATCCACACAGGATTTCAATTTATAGGATATTGTTAAAAAAATACGATACATTCTTAAAACTGGATGAGTGATTATCTCACATCTATTTCTTTGAAATGATCACCATTGAATGAATCAATTATACGATTTATTATCGCATTTCGGTATAGCTCCTTATTCAGTTCCATTCCGATTCCATTCCTATTTAATCTTTTTGCGACAATTGGAGTTGTAAAACTTCCGGCAAATGGGTCCAACACATTCTCGTTGATAAAAGAGAAATACTTTATCGCCATCGCTGGAATATCTTCAGGGAATGGCGCTGAGTGGCCCAATATATTTTCACCCTTACTATTAATTTTAATTACGGGATTTATTTTTACAATATCTTTTCGCCACTTGCTGATAGTAAATTTATCAATAATATTCTCCGGATCGTTATTGTGATAATATTGCATAGTATTTGCGCGTAAAGAAAATCGTTTTCCTCTATTGTTTGCGCTTCTTACAAAGCACTTTCCATTTTTGCATTCCCAGCTTTGAACGCCGATTTCAGATTGTGTATTTCCATTAACATTTAATGAACCGCACACAGGACATGGAATTTTTGTTGTATCTAGGCGGTGCTTATGAAAGATTAGTATATGCTCATAAGCATTGAATGGATATTGATAAAAAGGGTAATAATTTCCATTGTTCATATGTCTTTTGCTTTCAACTTCTCCTTTATCCCAGATTATATCATCAACGAACTCAAATCCTTCTTCTTCAAAAATTTTAATAAAATAGGCGCCTAATGGAAGCCTCTTCTTTCCCCATACAGATTTTGTTACCAAATTATCATTATCGAATATATCACCAACATTCCATATCCATGCACGATGGTTATCCAAAACTCGGAGTGATTCTCTAATGATCTTGCGCATATCCTCTAAATAAAGGTTGATATTTTCCCATTGGGAGTATGCCCGAGCATTGTAATAAGGCGGTGACGTAATCATGAGTTGAATTGATTCAGATTTAAGTTGTTTTAAAGCTTTGTATGAATCACCCCATAATACTTTAATATCGTCATTCCTGCCGTCAACTACTGCTTGTAAATCTTGATTATATTCCTTTGGTAAGGTTTCTTGCTGAAAGTTATCTTTTAATAATCCTAAATAAGTTTTACTGAAATGAGTCACATAATCTTGATTACTAAAAGAATTGGTACTGATTTCCTTTATTCTATTTATCAGTAAGGAATGCTGAGAAGGATCTAAATACTTTGTTAGATAAGTCTTATTTTTTTCAAGCAGATAATCAAAGTCAATATCGTAATTATTAAAAATTTGTTCTGTTATTGGCTTCTCTGCAATAATTGGAGAATGGTAAAGAGCTAAAGTTTCTTTTGCGATGTACTTTTCAACATCACTTATTTTGTATCGGTTTGATTTTCCTACTTTTAGAGAAGGTAGACCTTCTTGTTTCATACGCCATAATGTTGAGCGAGAGATATCTAAAATTTGTAAAACATCTTTTTCTTTCATTAATTTTTCCATAAACACCCACACTATTTGAAACAATTTGAAACAAATATAATCATATAGAAAATCAAATAAAAATAGTTTATTCAAAATATAATTTTGGCAATCATAATTTCACTTAATTGACTTAGTACATATTTTCATAAATATTGTGACTTAACATTTTTGTAATTAGTCCCGTAAGGACGATATATTAAAAATAAAGTTACTACTCAGCAGCCACATAAATTGTAATTCAAAATATGCCACAAAGACACGAAGACAC
>JAHJTX010000103.1 GCA_018829545.1 Bacteroidota bacterium
ATAGTATTGTTTTTTTTAGTGTTTAGAAAAAAGCCGGTTTGAAAAAAGCCGGCTTTTTTTTGCTTATTCCCTGTCTTCCGCATCGCAGCACCCAAATTTCAAACCTTCAGTTAAATTCCATTTGGAGTAAAAAACCTCGAAGGTTTTGTAAAAATAAAGTTGGAATTAGCTCCGCAAACCTTCGAGGTTAAATTCCCATTTGGAGTAAAAAACCCTCGAAAGTTTTGTAAAAATAAAGTTGGAATTAGCTATGGAAACCTTCGAGGTTAAATTCCCATTTGGAGTAAAAAACCCTCGAAAGTTTTGTAAAAATAAAATTGGAATTAGCTCTGGAAACCTTCGAGGTTAAATTCCCATTTGGAGTAAAAAACCTCGAAGGTTTTGCAAAAATAAAGTTGGAATTAGCTCTGCAAACCTTCGAGGTTAAATTCCCATTTGGAGTAAAAACCCTCGAAGGTTTTGTAAAAATAAAGTTGGAATTAGCTCTGCAAACCTTCGAGGTTAATTGCCATTTGGAGTAAAAAACCCTCGAAGGTTACAAGAGTACGAAAAAATGCAGCTATGTAAAGCACTCTAAAATTTGTAAATTTGCCTCAAAAAAATGCTGATAAATTTATGAACATACTCGGAATTTCTGCCTTCTATCACGACAGCGCCGCCTGCCTAGTTCAAGACGGAAAAATTATTTCTGCCGCTCAGGAAGAAAGATTTTCAAGAAAAAAACACGATCACCGATTTCCCACCAATGCGGTTGAATACTGTCTTAAAGAAGGCGGAATAGATATTCACTCTGTTAATATAGTAGCGTTTTACGATAAACCTTTTCTAAAATTTGAACGATTGCTCGAAACATATTTAGCTTATGCGCCATTCGGAATTAGTTCATTCATTAAAGCGATGCCTTTGTGGATAAAACAAAAACTTTGGATGAAAGAATTAATAAAAACCGAATTAGGTTACGAGGGAAAAATTCTTTTTCCGGAACACCATGAATCTCACGCTGCGTCAGCTTTTTTTGCATCTCCATTTCAAGATGCTGCTTTCTTAACGTTAGACGGTGTTGGCGAATGGACAACTACGAGTTATGGAATAGGCGAAGGAAATAAATTAAAAATCCTCGCAGACATTAAATTCCCTCATTCATTGGGATTGTTGTACTCCGCGTTTACATATTACACGGGATTTAAGGTAAATTCCGGCGAATATAAAGTAATGGGTCTTGCGCCTTATGGAGAGCCGAAATACGTCGATTTAATTTTAAGCGAACTCATGGATTTGAAGGAAGATGGTTCCTATAAAATGAACATGAAGTACTTCAATTACTGCTCTGGACTAACAATGACGAATGACCGTTTTCATAAATTATTCGGCGGTCCGCCTCGTGAACCTGAAAGCAAACTCACACAAAAAGAAATGGATTTAGCCCGCTCAGTTCAAGATGTTACAGAAGAGGTTATGCTTAGAACTGCAAGGCATATTAAAAAAGTAACCGGCAAAAAATATTTGTGCCTTGCGGGCGGCGTTGCTCTTAACTGTGTAGCGAATGGAAAAATTTTACGAGAAAATCTTTTTGATGATATCTGGATTCAGCCTGCTGCGGGTGATGCCGGCGGAGCATTAGGCGCGGCTCTTTTTACTTGGCATCAATACTTAAATAAAGAACGCACTGCGGATAACAAACGTGATTTCCAATTGGGTTCTTATCTTGGACCTGATTATGATGATGAAATTGAGAGCTACCTTGATGAAAACAATATTCCGTTTCAAAAAATTGAGAAGACAGAAATTCCCGGTTTAGTGGCAGATTTGATAAACGAGGAAAATGTAACCGGCTGGTTTCAGGGAAGAATGGAATTTGGCCCAAGAGCTTTGGGCGCGCGTACAATTATTGGAGATGCCCGCTCTTCAAAAATGCAGTCGATTATGAATCTCAAAATTAAATTCAGAGAAAGTTTTAGACCTTTCGCTCCTTCTGTGTTGGAAGAAAAAGTAAGCGAGTATTTTGAAATCGACCGCCCTAGTCCCTACATGCTTTTAGTGGCTGATGTAAAAAAGGAAAGGCAATTGGACATGACTCCAGAAGAGAAAAGCTTTTTCGGAATTCAAAAATTAAATGTTCGGCGTTCGGATATTCCTGCGGTAACTCATATTGATTATTCTGCGCGCATTCAAACTGTGAGCAAGGAAACCAACCCTTTGTATCATGAAACAATTTCGCAATTTGAAAATAAGTACGGCTCTGCTGTTATTGTGAATACATCATTTAATGTTCGCGGCGAACCGATTGTTTGCAGACCTGCCGAAGCTTATAAGTGTTTTATGAGGACGGATATGGATTATCTCGTAATGGGGAACTACATTCTAAATAAAAAAGATCAAACTCCTTTGCAGGAGGATATCGACTGGCGAAAAGAATTTGAATTGGATTAATTATGATCGTTGAAGAAATAAAAAATATTAAAAGTAACAAAGCCGAAATTCGAAAATTCGGAATAACCGTTGGAATAGTTCTGCTCATTATCGGAGGAGTACTATTTTTATTGGGTAAAGCTTCATTTCCGTATTTATTAATTTCCGGGGTTACTTTAATTATTCTCGGACTCACAAGTACGAGCATTCTAAAACCAATTCAAAAATTATGGATGATGCTTGCGGTGGTGTTAGGTTTTTTTATGTCGCGATTGATTCTTGTCATCTTATTTTATTTGGTTGTAACTCCAATTGGCTTTCTTGGAGGATTATTCGGCAAGGATTTTATTGATGAAAAATTTGATAAGAGCAAAAGCAGTTATTGGAATTACAGAGATTCAAAAGAGTACACTCCAACTGAAACCGAGAGACAGTTTTAATGAAGTGAGTATTACTTCATCTCGCAGGTGATTTACAATCTAGTTTATAAAAATTATTATCCCGTTAATTTCTCTTAGCATTTCTCTCTATTACCATCTTTTGTGTAAATTAGAGCAATAATATTTTAAAGACATTTTACTGGAAAACGATGAGCAAATTATCTGTGTTATCTGAATTGTGGGACTTTATGAAAGTCAGAAAAAAATGGTGGCTTCTTCCGATAATATTTTTTTTAGTAATACTCGGCGGACTAATAATTCTCACACAAGGCTCGGCGCTGGCTCCGTTTATATATGCTATCTTTTAGCCAACCGATTTTGACCTCTTCGCGGTCGGTGAACTTTTTGATGTTTGGAATTGCTGAGTAAACTGATTAAAGTTAGGCTCTTAGAGAGTCGTTAGTAATAACATGTTAACGATAATTGAATATCGAATAATGAACAAGGAATAATGAATTTCGAAGTGAAAGCAATCTGTATTTCAACTTCATCATTCGAAATTCCTTGTTCGATATTCATTATTCATTTTTTCCTTTAGTTTTTTTTCAAAAGAAAAAATGTAGTGACTTAGTGCATAATTTCACAAATACAGTGACGTATAAAATAATGGCTAAATGTATTAGCTCTGTCAATAAGTTAACAAAAGTATAATAACTAATCTAGGGTATTTACTTCCTGCCACTAATAGAATAT
>JAHJTX010000104.1 GCA_018829545.1 Bacteroidota bacterium
CGGTCGTTCAGCAAAATGGCTTTCGTAAAAGCTCTGCGAAAGTTAATTCCGGAAATAGAAGCCTCCGATCTCGTTGTAGGAGGCTCAGGCGTTAGAGCGCAAGCGTGCGATATTAAAGGGGGATTGTTGGACGATTTCTTTATATTTGAAGAGAAAAATATTTTTCATGTTTGTAATGCGCCGTCTCCCGCTGCTACGTCCTCGTTAGCGATTGGGGATTATATCGCAAATAAAGTTTTAGAGCATAATTCTTGAATAAAAAATTAGAAAAAGCATTTATTCTATCGATTGATTTTCTAACCATCAATTTTGCATGGCTGGCATATTATTTATTCCGCGTTGAATCCGGTTTATTCGAAATGTTTACACAGCCCGCGGTATTCCTTTCAATGATTGTTGTCTACTTCTATTGGCTTCTGGTTTTTACTTTTGTTGGAATGTACCGCACATGGTTTGCCGCTTCCCGCTTTGATGAACTTTCAACATTGTTCAAAGCGTCATTTGTTGGGATTTTTCTATTGTTCTTCTTAATTCTTTACGATGATTCGTCTCACGGCGTTTCCTCTTCTGTTAGATTTATTATTCTAATTTATTGGGGAATTTTACTTTTCTTAGTGGGAATGGGAAGAGTTTTTGTTAGGAGTCTGCAACGCCGGCTGCTTATAAATGGAATCGGAAGAAAAAATGCTTTGATTATCGGCTTTAACTCCAAGGCGAATAATATGCACAACCAGCTAGATACTTTCAAAGCGCTTGGACTCGATGTCATCGGCTATCTGGCTGTAGAAGAAGAAAACAGAGGCAAGGTTTTTAATGGGAAGAAGGTCCTCGATACTTACAAAAATGCTTCCGGAATAATTAAAGAATACAACGTAGAAGAAGTTATTCTCGCTTTGGAAAAGAACGAAGACGATATCCTGCTGCACGTTGTTGCCGAATGCGATTCGCTAAATGTCGCAATAAAAATAATTCCCGATCTTTATGAAATAATAAGCGGACAGGCGAAAACGAGCCAATTATACGGATTTCCTCTAATCGATATAATGCCGCAATTAATGCTCGAGTGGGAAAAAAAACTGAAGCGTTTGATGGATATTGTTATTTCATTTATCATGCTGGCATTTACTTTCCCAATCATACTTTTTGCAGCAATTGCAATAAAATTGGAAAGCAAAGGTCCGGTATTTTATAAACAGGAACGCAGCGGATTGAACGGAAAGATTTTTAAAATTTATAAATTCCGATCGATGATACAGGACGCTGAAAAACAATCCGGTCCGGTATGGTCATCTAAAGGAGATCCGCGTATAACAAAAGTTGGGGGATTTATTCGAAGAGTTAGAATTGATGAACTTCCTCAGATGATAAATGTTTTTAAAGGAAATATGAGTTTAGTCGGTCCTCGTCCCGAAAGACCATTTTTCGTAGAGAAACTTTCGCAGGAAATTCCGCTTTACAAAAGAAGATTAAAAGTCCGCCCCGGCATAACCGGCTGGGCGCAGGTGAAACATAAATACGATGAGAATGTTGAAGACGTTAAGGCTAAATTAAGGTACGATCTTTTTTACATTGAAAATATGTCCCTTCGTAACGATCTTAAAATACTGTTCAGAACAATTTTTGTCGTGCTTTTTGGCAAGGGACACTATGAATAAAATTATAGGTAATTTATGAAGAAATCTATTGTAATTATTCCGACTTTCAACGAGATCAATAATATCAAAAACTTGATAAATGAAATTATTGAACTTATGCCGAGTACAGATATTCTTGTTGTTGATGATAATTCTCCGGACGGAACCGGTGGTTTAGTGGAAGAATTATCGAAGACAGATAAAAGAATCAGGCTGATAAAACGTTCCGGAAAACTCGGACTTGGAACTGCATACATTGCCGGTTTTAAATATCTGTTGGCTAACGGTTACGACATCGCATTCCAAATGGATGCAGATTTTTCTCACGATCCAAAAGAATTACCAAATTTCCTCGAGAAAATTGAGCGGTACGATTTGGTTATCGGTTCGCGATATATTCAGGGCGTAAATGTTGTTAATTGGCCCATGCGAAGATTACTTTTAAGTTATTTCGCAAATTTTTATACAAGAGTAATAACCGGAATGCCATGCAAGGATGCAACGGGCGGGTTTAAGTGTTTCCGAAGAGAAGTCCTCGAAGCAATCAATTTAGATGAGGTTCGATCGAACGGTTACTCTTTCCAAATAGAAATGAATTTTAAAGCGTTCAAAAAAGGATTTTCTCTTCACGAGCATCCGATAACATTCGTTGATAGAGTTGAAGGCACTTCAAAAATGTCCAAGAAAATTGTGCGCGAAGCCGTGGTCATGGTTTGGAAATTAAGAATCAAAAGTATTTTGGGAATTCTATAATTGCGATGATTGATCTAAGCGTAATCATAGTAAATTACAATGTAAAAGAATTTTTAAAGAATTCTATTGTTTCTATTCAAAAAGCCTCAACCGGATTAGAGACAGAAATAATTGTTGTTGATAATGCTTCCGATGACGGCAGCGTTGAAGAAATTGAACAAAAATTTCCGCACGTAAAATTAATTGCAAATAATAAAAATGTCGGCTTCGGTTCAGCCAATAATCAAGCGCTTAAAATTGCCGGCGGAAAATTTATTTTACTGCTTAATCCCGACACCATTGTAAAAGAAAATACATTTCATGAATTAATAAAATTTTTTAAAGCGCATCCCGAAGCCGGAATGGCGGGCTGCAAAGTGCTGAATCCCGATGGAACGCTTCAGCTTGCGTGCCGCAGAAGCTTTCCTGGACCGTGGACGTCATTCACAAAAGTTACAGGTCTTAGCAGATTATTTCCCAAGAGCAGATTGTTTGCGCGGTACAATCTTACCTATCTCGATGAAAATAAAACTTATGAGGTTGACGCAATCTCCGGCTCGTTTATGATGCTCGCCAAAGAGGTGTATGAAAAAGTCGGCGGTTTCGACTCACAATTTTTTATGTATGGCGAAGACCTCGATCTTTGTTACAGAATACAATTGTCGGACTATAAAGTTTATTACGTGCACTCCACAGAAATAATTCATTACAAAGGGGAAAGCACCAAGCGAAGCAATATTGACGAAACAAAAGTTTTCTACGACGCAATGCACTTGTTTGTAAAAAAACATTTGGCGTCTTCGTTTTTGGTGGAGTCAATTTTAAGAGCGGCAATTGTTTTCCGTAAATTGTTCACATTTATTAATCAAAGAAAGCTTTCTATCTTTTCCGCTGTAATAGATTTTCTAATTTTTGCATCCGCTTTGGTAATTGCCGAAGAAGTGTATAAAGGCGAAAGGTGGCTTGGATTTCCGGAATTTGTAAAGCCGTGGATTTTTATTTTACCCGCACTATCACAAACTTTGATTTCATCTTTCGCAGGCGTATATAAAAGAAATTCACTTTCTGTAATGCGGACTATTGTCGCACTGTTTTTCGGATTCGTGTTTTTGACGTCGTCGACATTTTTTCTTAAGCAGTTCGCTTTCAGCCGCGCTGTAGTTCTAATTTCATACGCCTTTTCATTCACGGGAATGATTCTGTGGAGATTTAAACTGAAGCTGATATTTAAAATCGGCGTGCAAACTCCGTTTAAAAGAAATTCCGCTTTAATTGTCGGCAGCGGAAATTATGCTCAAGCTCTAATCGGGAATTTGAAAAATCATCACACGAGTTTCTATCACTTAGCCGGATATATCGGTTTATCGCAGAAGGAAGTTGGCAATAATATCGGCGGTCACACTGTGCTGGGCTCTCTGGAAAATATTAGAAAAGTTATTGCGGATAACAAAATCAACACGGTAATATTTTCTTCCGATGAAATTTCGTTTGACAAAATGTTTTCAATTGTGGATGCATGCCGGGGCGAAGGCGTTGATTTTATGGTTGCGGGAAGCGAGCACGATTATCTTGTTGGGAAATCCGCCGTAACAATGCTCGAAAAAATTCCTCTGCTCCGCGTACAATATAATATCACCCAAGCCGGAAACAGAATAACAAAAAACATTTTCGATTTTACCGTTGGTCTTTTGTTCCTAATTTTCGTATATCCTTTTGTGAAAATCTTTTATTCGTTCTTTGCGGAAAAAAGTGACTTTTATAAATTTATTAATCAATTACCGCAAGTGGTTTTAATGAGAAAAAGTTTGGTCGGTCCGGGTGAAAATGAATATATTGACGGACTCTTTCTCGGGAAGATTGGATTGACGGGATTCTGGTTCACGGAAGATTTGTATAAACCTGACAAAGAGGAAGAAAAAAAACTAAATATTTACTACGCTAGAAATCAAAATGTTTGGCTTGATATAGAAATTTTAGGTAAAGCATTTTCGAAAATGTTCATTAGGTAGGAGTAGCAATGAAAAACATGCTCGAATTCGAAAAACCGATTATAGATCTCGAAAGTAAAATAGATGAAATGCGTAAATATGAAGATAATCTTGACATTCGGGAAGAAATTGAAAAACTCGAAAGTAAGGTTATCAAGCTTAAAAGAAATATTTACGAAAACCTTACGCGTTGGCAGAGAGTTCAATTAGCAAGGCATCCCGAGCGTCCATATACATTGGACTACATTTATATGATGGGTGAAAAATTTATTGAATTGCACGGAGACAGAGCTTACAAAGATGATAAAGCAATTGTAGGCGGATTTTTAAAACTCGGGCACCATAAAGTGATGGTAATCGGTCAGCAAAAAGGAAGAGACACAAAATCCAACCTTTACAGAAATTTTGGGATGGCTAATCCGGAAGGTTACCGCAAGGCGCTGCGATTGATGAAACTCGCCGAAAAATTTAGTAAACCGGTGATAACTTTAATAGATACTCCCGGCGCGTTCCCCGGTTTGGAAGCCGAACAAAACGGACAGGCAGAAGCTATTGCCCGCAATCTTTTTGAAATGAGTAGACTAAAAGTGCCGATTGTAGTTGTAATAATCGGAGAAGGCGCAAGCGGCGGAGCTTTGGGGCTTGGAGTTGGCGATAGAATTTTAATGCTTCAAAATACGTGGTACTCGGTAATTAGTCCCGAATCGTGCTCGAGTATTTTGTGGAGAAGCTGGGATTACAAAGAGCAGGCGGCAGAAGCTCTAAAACTTACGGCTGAAGATTTACTCGAATTTGGAATCATAGATAGAATAATTCCGGAACCTTTGGGCGGCGCGCACAGAGACCACACGTTCATGGCTAAAACTTTGAAGAAAGCTTTAATCGAAGAATTAGATAGTTTAATAAAAATTAAATCAGATAAATTGGTTCAAAACCGTCTGGAAAAATTTGCGAAGATGGGCGTTTACGAAGAATAATATTTTGTGACTTTATGCTGATAAATAAATTTACCATCCGCGTTAGATACGCTGATACAGACAAGATGCAGTTTGTTTACAACGGCAAATATTTGGAATATTTTGAAGTCGGGCGAACAGAACTGTTAAGAGCTTCTGGTTTGGCTTATTCCGATCTCGAAAATAACGGCTATCAACTTCCATTAATAGAAACCGGAGTTCGTTACAAAAAGCCTGCGGTTTATGATGACCTTTTAGAAATAGAAACTGTGATTAAAGAACTTTACAGCGCAAAAGTGCACATTGAATATATTGTAAGAAGGTTAGAAGATGGGGCGGTTATCGCGGAAGGTTTTACAGATCACATGTTCATTAAGAGCGACACAAAAAAACCGACTAGACCCCCGAAGATTTACGTGGATAAACTAGCGCCTTACTTCGACAAATAATTATTTCCATGTATACTATCATCGTTGCAATTTGATTACTTTCTGAACGCAATTTGCTAAAAATAATATGATCGAAAAAATAAAGGAATTATCAAAGGATACGGTTATATACGGCATCAGCACGATAGTTGGAAGATTTCTTAGTTTTCTTCTAATTCCTCTGTATACTAATCTTTTTCTCCCGGATGAGTTTGGAATTTACACAACCATTTATGCTTACCTTTCTTTCTTAAGCATACTTTACGTTTATGGAATGGATGCCGCATTTATGAAGTTCACTTCTCTTGCGGAGGAGAGGGAAAAAACCGATACCTATTCAACTCCATTTCTCGCAGTGATATCAACGACAATAGTTCTATCGGTGATTTTGTTCATTTCAAGAAATCATATTTTAGGCGCAATTGATATCCCGGTTATTTATTCGAGCATTGTGATTTATGTTCTCTTCATTTTAATACTTGATACTCTCGCGCTTATTCCATTTGCAAATCTGCGTTTGGAAAGAAAGGCAAAGAAGTTCGCTTCCATAAAACTGATGAACATTTTTATAAACCTTGCGCTGAATCTTTATCTAATAGTTTATTTGAGACTTGGAATCGAAGCGATTTTTATTTCAAACATGATTGCTTCTGCGGTAACTTTGTTAATTCTTCTGCCTGATATTTTCAGCCACTTAAAACTAAAAATTAATTTCTATTATTTGAAGAAAATGCTGTGGTTCGCTCTGCCGTATATTCCAGGCAGCCTTGCAGCAATGCTTGTTCAGTTAATAGATGTTCCAATAGTGCGCGCTTTAACAAATGATGCAACATTGGGAATATACAGGGCTAACTACAAACTTGGCATTTTTATGATGCTGTTTGTTTCGATGTTTAATTTTGCGTGGCAGCCGTTTTTTTTAACAAACGCAAAAACAGAAAATGCAAAGGAAATATTTTCAAAAGTCCTTACTCTTACTTTGATTGTTATGACTGCCCTGTGGGTGATCCTTTCGCTGTTTATTGAAGACATTGCCTCGTTCGAATTTTACAATGGCAAAACTATAATCGGGAAAGACTATCTCGTTGGAATAGGAATTGTACCCGTGATTTTGTTGAGCTACATTTTTTATGGATTGTATGTGAACTTTACTGCCGGAATTTACATTAAAGAAAAAACAAAATATTTTCCGCTTGTTACCGGCTCGGCTGCTGTAGTTAATGTCGTTTCAAATTTTATTCTTGTTCCTAAATATGGAATCATGGGCGCCGCTTTCTCAACTCTTGTTAGTTATGTGGTCATGTCGGCGGGATTATTTTTCTTCTCACAAAGATTTTATAAAATTAATTATGAATATTCAAAAATTATGCGAATATTTTTACTCATAGTATTAGTTTCCGTCTGCTACTATTATTTCTATTCAAATAAAATGCTTTATCTTCAAGTAAAGCTCTTCATGTTATTCGGATTTTTTATTTTATTTTTTGCATTAAGAATTGTACGAAAAAAAGAAATTCAGGTCATTCTGAATTCATTCATTAAAAAGAAATAACTCAAATTATTATGGCTCCTATTCAAGTTAAAGTAAAGAGGATTGACGATAAATTCTCCGATATCCCTTTGCCGTTCTATTCTACAGAAGGAAGTTCGGGCATGGATGTTAGAGCGGCTGTTGATTCTGAAATTGTTATTAAGAAAAGTGCAATTGAATTAATTCCCACTAACTTAATCGTAGAAATCCCGCTTGGATATGAAATTCAAGTTAGACCAAGAAGCGGACTCGCAGTTAAAAACGGAATAGGAGTTCTCAACTCTCCGGGAACAATAGATTCGGATTACCGCGGAGAAGTTAAAATAATTTTATTCAATTTTGGAAAAGAAGATTTTGTTATTAAGCGCGGAGACCGGATTGCTCAATTAGTGCTCAGTAAATTTTGTAAAGCTGACATGATTGAAGAAAATCAACTTAATTCTACCGAAAGGGGAAGCGGCGGATTCGGTCATACCGGGCATAAATGATTTTAGGAGAAATTTTAATAGATGTGTGATTTTGTTCATCTTCACAACCACTCACATTATAGTCTGCAGGATGCTGCCTGCACAATAGAAGGCTTAGTTGAAGCTGCCGTGCAAAATAAAATGCACGCGCTCGCTTTAACCGATCACGGTGTAATGTACGGCGCGTCGGAATTTTATAAGACGGCGAAACAGTCGAGCGTTAAACCGATTATCGGTGTAGAAGCATACATTATGCGCGAAGGCTCGCGCTTCGATAAAGGCGTTGAAGCGGGCAATGGAAGAGGTAGAAAAAAAACGTATCATCACATTGTTTTAATCGCAAAGAACAATGTCGGTTATAATAATCTTATTAAGCTTACTTCGCTCGGGCACACAGAAGGATTCTACTACAAACCCCGTATTGATCTCGAAGTTCTGAATAAATATAAGGAAGGACTGATTTGCACTTCCGGATGTTTAGCCGGTCCAATTTCTGCTCCTTTAATCAATGGCGATTATTCTAAAGCGCGGAAGAATGCTGTAGTATACAAAGAATTATTCGGCGATGATTTTTATCTCGAAATTCAAAATCATGGATTGGAAAACGATAAATATATTCTGCAGGGGATGCCGAAGCTATCAAAAGAACTTGGTATTAAGCTTGTCGCTACGAATGATATTCACTACATAGATAAAGATCATTCTGTTGCTCATAATATTCTTCTTTTGCTGGGCGATAAAACGGGGGACACAAATTATAAAGATTTGCGCTATAAGACTGATCAGGTTTATTTTAAATCATCCGAAGAGATGAAAGGACTATTCAAAGACTATCAAGGCGCTATCGAAAACACTCTCGAGGTTGAAGAGAAAACAAATTTGAATCTGGATTTTACCGGATTCCACTTTCCATCATTTCCAATTCCGCCGGAATCGGAAGCAAAAACACTCGATGATTATTTTGAGCTATTATCCCGCGAAGGATTGCATAAGAAATTTTCCAAACTCACAACCGAGATTGAAGATAGATTTAATTACGAAGTCGATGTAATTAAGACCATGGGATACTCCGGTTATTTTTTAATTACTCAGGACTTTATTAATGCGGCAAAAAAACAAGGCATTCCTGTGGGACCGGGAAGAGGAAGCGCCGCGGGAAGTTTAATTGCTTACGCGCTTGGAATTACGAATGTAAATCCGCTCGAATACGATTTACTTTTCGAAAGATTTTTAAATCCGGCAAGAAAATCCATGCCCGATATTGACGTTGATTTTGCAGACGACAAGCGAGGCGACGTAATTGAATATACAAAGAAGAAATATGGAATAAATTCTGTCTGCCAAATTATTACATTTAACAGACTGTCTTCTAAAGCAGTATTAAGAGACGTTGCAAGAGTTTTAAAAATTCCTATTTCCACTGTTAATAATATTACGAAATGGATTCCTTCCAAGTTCGGCAGAGTTTATACAATTGAGCAGGCGCTGAAAGAAGTTTCTGAATTGAAATGGGTTAAAGAATCCGACGATCCAATGATCCATGAATTGATTAGATATAGCCGCATCCTCGAAGGCATGAAC
>JAHJTX010000105.1 GCA_018829545.1 Bacteroidota bacterium
TATTTTTTCATCCATTGAAAAACCTTTTGATAGAATTTAATGCGTGCAAAATAGGGTTTTGTTGAAAGATTTGCTACACGAACAAATATGTTTGCCACTAATCTGCCGAACGCAGTCAAGTTTCCATAATGGACACGAATAAAAAATTAATAACGCCAAAAGTCAAATATAGATTCTTAGCATTTTTGTTATATATTTACGTTTATGAATTGGCAAAAACTAAATAATTCATCCAAAATTATACTGAGCATAGAGGATATCGCGAATATTCTAGGTATAACCGGGAAGTCCGCTCAGGTAACCGGAACAAAAAATGAAAAAAGAAGATAATTCAAATCAATTTTCACGACGCTCATTTTTAAAAGGGGTTGGCATAACGACTGCCGGAGCTGCAGTATTAAAAGGAGAAGCTTTAGCGAAGCAATTAGAAGCTGCAGGTTTTTTGCAACCTAATAATATTATATCTGCTGATGGAGTAACTTTATCCTTGTCGGTAAATGGTCGTAGTCATAAGTTGTTTGTTGAACCCCGTACAACATTGGCCGAAGCATTACGAATAAATCTTGATATGACCGGAACAAAGATCGGTTGCGATAGAGGGGCTTGCAGTGCATGTACTGTGCTGCTGAATGGGAAATCCGTAAATTCATGCATGACTCTCGCACTGGATGCTGTGGACCTTCCTATAGAAACTATTGAAGGATTAGCAAATGGTGACAATTTACATCCCTTACAAAAGTCTTTTATCGAACATGATGCATACCAGTGCGGCTTTTGTACATCTGGAATGATTATTAGCTGCAAGGCTCTTTTGGATGAAAATTCGAATCCGTCCGAATTAGAAATTAGAGAAGCTATTGCAGGCAATATGTGCAGATGCGGTGCTCACCTCCACATAGTCGAAGCGGTTAAAGCAGTATCAAATAGTTAAAATATTTATTTGGAGTTTATATGCCTAAGAACGTAGAATTATACGTTGGCTTAAATGATAATTTGGAAAAAATTACAAGCTTTATCCCGGATAACGAACCTAAACCCTGGGACGGGAAGGACAATCTTAAGTACATTGGCAATAGAGTACCGCGTATAGATGGACACCTCAAAACTACCGGTAAAGCGAAGTATTCATTTGATATTCAATTGGCAGGTATGTTATATGGAAGAATTTTAAGGTCCCCATATCCATCAGCCATAGTTAAGAAGATCGACTATTCAAAAGCTGCAAAATATCCAGGTGTTAAAGCAATTGTTTTGATGAGCGATGATTTGCCAATGCAGGTTCGATATGCAGGACAGGAAATTCTTGGAATTGCTGCTGATACAATTAACCATGCAAATGAAGCCGTTAAACTTATAGAAATCGAATATGAAAAACTTGAATTCGTTGTGGATGTAGATAAAGCACGCAGACCTTTTTCGCATGTTGTTCATGATTCATCAGTACAGAGAGTAACAACGGAAGGAGATACAGAGGAAGAAGATGAGGATTATGTTAAGCAAACCGGAAATATTAGAGGGCCCATAATAGAGACAAAGCCCGAAGACATATCCGAAAATGATATTGATAGTTTGTTGGATAAATGTGATATTGTACATCGCGCAACATATAAAACACAAGTTCAAACTCACTGTGCATTAGAAACTCATGGTGTTGTTGCACATTGGTTGGATAATGATAAATTGAAAGTATGGGCATCAACACAGGGCACATTTTCTGTTAGAGAAGAATTAGCGGAATATTTTAATCTGCCGGAATCAAATATTCAGGTAATTACCGAATTTATGGGTGGCGGTTTTGGAGCTAAGTTTGGATCTGGCGTGTATGGTGTAATGGCTGCAAGGTTGGCAAGAAAAACTAATCTACCTGTTAGGTTAATGCTTGATAGAAAAGAGGAACATTTATGTGTAGGCAATAGACCCAATTCAGTACAGAATTATTCTATTGGTACAAATAAAGATGGAACATTAAAAGCTGTCAAGTTAATCGCATATGGTACTGCTGGTGTAGGTACGGGGGCTGGTGCAGGCGGCCCTGCGAGAGGCATTTACCGCCCAGAGATGGTTTATACTTCTGAATCAGATATATTTATTAACGCCGGACCAGGCGCCGCCTTTAGAGCTCCGGGGCATCCGCAAGGCACATTCGGTTTTGAACAGGCAATAGATGAAACTGCTTATAGGGTTGGCATTGATCCTTTGGAGTTTAGGTTAATAAATACAACATTTGATGAGGTGAGGCAGTATGAATTAAAACGAGGAGCGAAAAAAATCGGGTGGAACAAAAGGGCTAAAAAAGCTAATTCTGATGCAGGTCCGATAAAAAGAGGCCTTGGAGTTGCTAATAGCTTATGGTATTATTGGTACGGTAGGGGACATATTGTTACTATATATATTTTAAAAGACGGTTCAGTACAATTATTGAACGGAGCTCAAGATATTGGAGGTGGAATAACTACAATACTAGCAATGGTTGTGGCAGAGGAATTATGCTTAAAAGTTGAGGATATAAACGTAAAATTTGGTGATACTAATTTGGGACAGGGACCCGCTTCTGGTGGAAGTGTTACAACAGCATCGCTTACGCCGGCTGCAAGAAAAGCCGCCTACGCAGCAAAAATGAAAATGTTTGATATTGCTGCTCCTTTACTAAATACCGAAGCTAGAAATCTTTCTTTATCAGACGGAAAAATTTTTATTACTGATGAGCCGAATAATAGTCTAACATGGAATCAAGTTGCATCTAAAATTGAAGGTTCTCAAATTACTGCAACAGGAGAAAGAATTAAAGACAGCAGGATAAATGGAGTTCGCTGGTGGATTTCCGGAGTTCAGTTCGCAGATGTGTCCGTTGATGTGGAAACTGGAGATGTAAAGATAAATAAAATAGTTGCTGTTCACGATTGCGGAAGACCAATGGACAGATTAACTCTAGAAAGCCAGGTACATGGAGGAGTTATACAGGGAATCAGTTATGCACTGTATGAAGATCGGATACTTGATAGAAATACAGGAATAATGGTAAATCCGAATCTCGAACAATATAAAATAGCTGGTTCACTCGATATTCCCGAGATAGATTGTGAGATTGTTGATTTCAATCAGAGCCAAAATGCAAGCGGCGCAGTGGGGATTGGCGAACCTGCAACAATTCCAACTTCTGCTGCTATTGCCAATGCCATATATAATGCAATTGGAGTTCGCGTAAGGGAATTACCAATGACACCCGATAGAATACTTAATGCACTTTACGACAGAGCCGGATCATGAAAAAATTTGAATATGCACAGCCAAAATCAATAGATGAAGTATTTCAATATTTAGAAGATCCTGATTCGGTAATTAAATCGGGTGGAATTGATCTGCTGGATTTGATGAAAGAGGATCTAATTGCTCCTAAGCGATTAGTGAATATTCGTAGTATCAATCAACTCAGTTTTGTAAGAGAAAATGAGGATGGTACCATCAGCATTGGTCCTAACGTTACATTGAGTGAATTGGCAGATAATGAAATTATTACTAAATATTTCCCTGCATTAAGAGAAGCAGCAAGATTAATAGCTACACCGCAAATACGAAATGCGGCAACAATAGGGGGGAATCTTTGTCAACGGTCTCGATGCTGGTATTTTAGGAGCATAGATTTTGATTGTTCTCGTAAGGGTGGAAGCCATTGTTATGCCTTGTTTGGAGAAAATAAATATCATGCAGTTCTTGGTGCTAAAAGCGGTTGTGCAATTGTTCAGCCATCAGGAACTGCAGTAGCACTAATGTCTTTAAATGCAGTTTTAGTTATTTCTAACGGAAAAAATGAAAAACAGTTAGACTTAAACGAATTTTATGTCGAGCCGGCTCAAGATATAACCAAAGAAACCATCCTTGAGAACAATGAATTAATTGTTGAAATCATTATCCCAAAGGAAATGAGAAATTATAAAAATCGTTATATAAAATTAAAAGAAAAACAATCATATGACTGGCCCTTAGCCGATGTTGCTGTGGCGTTAAAAATGAATGGGATAAAGTGTGAAGAAGCTAATGTTATTTTAGGTTCTGCTGCACCGATTCCTTGGAAATCGAAAGAGGCAGAATTCGAATTAAAGGGTAATAGAATCACGAAAGAATTAGCTCGAAAAGCTGGTGAAGCATCTATGGAAGAGGCTTTTCCATTGGCGGAGAATAAATATAAAATCCGCTTGTTCAAGATTGTTGTTTACAGGGCTATTTGTGAAGCCATAGGTATCAATCCTTATACGTAGAGGAGAACAATGCAACGAGTTATTAAATCTGATTGTAAACATTTAAAAACAAAAAAATCATTCATCCACGTTATTAATGATCCGGGAAGTTGGAGAACTAATAAGTCGAGTACCAGCCAATATTGGTGTGCGAAAACTATGGGAGTAACCGGGCCAGATGATAAGCTGGTTGAGCCGGAAGGGTGTCAGGCGCATCGAAGATGTTTTGTGACAATTCAGTTTTAATTTATTCTAAACTGATTAATTTAAGGAATTTTAAGAAATGCTAAAAAACAAGCACGTTTAAACAGGCTTTTTAATAAGTCGGGCATGGGAAATATGATTGCGAGTAATTTCTAAGATATGATGCAAATACCAAGTGCATATAATCAAGCCATTCTATTGTTCTTACAATGGGCGTAAGAACCACAGCAACTATCATTGAAATTGAAAAAAGAATAATTGCATCAATCTTTGTTTTTTCCGAAAGAAACA
>JAHJTX010000106.1 GCA_018829545.1 Bacteroidota bacterium
CAGGAATGGAATTCTAAAAAACTACTATGAAAAATTACAAACAGTTTAATATAACATTTCGCCCGTTTTTACCCGATTTAGTTTCGGGGCTTTTATGGGAATTAGATATTCTCGGAATTAATGAGGAGGATAATTTCCTTTTTGTTTTCTGCAGTGAAGAAAGTGAGGTATCAATCGAGCAAATTGAAAAAATTCTCGCATCTCTGCAGCGTGAAAATTTGATTGAAACATTTTCAATGGAGTCACTTATACTCGCCTACAGGAACTGGAATGAAGAGTGGGAGAAGAAGGTTAATGTAATTCAAGTGAGCGACCGAATTGTTATTAAGCCCACGTTTCGGTCTTACGATGCAAAAGAAAATCAACTCGTAATAACAATTGATCCTAAAATGTCTTTCGGTACCGGCGAACATCAAACTACTAAAATCATGCTGCAGCTTCTTGAAAAGTTTACTTCAAACGGAGATGCTGTGCTTGATGTCGGAAGCGGAACAGGAGTGCTTGCGATTGCATCGGTTTTGCTTGGAGCCGCAAAAGCTGTTGCAGTTGATAATGACGAATGGTGCTTAGATAATGGAATTGAGAATATTAAACTTAATAGCGTTGAAGATAAAGTACACGCGGTGCTGGGTGAATTATCCGATATAAGTGAATCCGGCTTTGATTTGATTGCTGCGAATATTAATAAACATATTCTTCCGGATATTGTTCATGAGTTGAGAAATAAAATAAGGAAGTCCGGCAAGCTTTTACTTTCCGGACTCCTCGTTCAAGATGAACTTGATATAAAAGAAGCCTACTCCACCGCCGGCTTCAAACATATTGAAACCGTAAAAATGGATGAGTGGATCGGACTCGTATTTACAGTATAATCTCTGTTACCTTACAGCTAATTTCGATAGCAGCTTGTTAAGTTCAGCTTTTTCAGAATCACTTAATACCTGCATCGAATCGAACAAAGTAGAAGTATAATCCGGATAAATTTGTGTGATTTTTTCTTTCCCTTTATTCGTCAATTCTGCGTTGATAACTCTTCTGTCTTTTTTAGAGGGTACTCTTTTTACTAAATCCTCTTTCTCTAAATTATCAACTACGCATGTGATATTTGCGCCGGTAACGAGCAGCTCTTCGCTGATACGCTTCAATGGAATCGGTCCTGAATTCATTAAAACTTCCAGAACGTGAAATTGAGGAGCTGTTAAACTATGTGTTGCCATGTTGCGCACATGTGTCTTTCTAACGACATCGTATGCAACAGTTAGATTGCTCCATAGTTCGAGTGTGGATTGTTTCTTTTCATCTGTCATAGCTTGTCTCTCTATTAATGGTTAATGAAATGTAATTAAAGAAGATGTCAACAAATTAAGAACTCTAGTTAGTAAGTAAAGTTTATTGTTCAATAGTTGTCATTAAAATACATGAATTTAGGAATAAAACAAAATTATTAGAAAAAAAATTTTAATGTTTTTCAACTCAAAGTGATACTGTTCATTTATAATGCGCCCTTTTGCCCATTTAACCGTTTGAGATTCGGTTCATACTTATTTCAAAAATAATCACAAATTTGAGTTCCTGTTTCTTTAAATTATCAGTGGAAATTTATTTAGCAATTATTTAGAATTATTTTGAGCATAAAAGCATCCAGTATATACAGTTTTATTGAGCATCAGACCGGAGAAACTTTATCCAGTTGTGCAGTAACAATAGACAAGATTGATTTGCTAAAATTACTTAGCATCGCCTCAGCCAAAGAAGAAATTTATTTCTTCACATCTAAACCGGAAGATAAAATTGCGTTTCTTGCGTTTGACGCTCTTCTCAGTATTAATGAAGGTGGCGCAGACCGCGTAAAAAACACTTCTTCAAAAATTGAAAAGTGGCAGAACAATTTCACTTCCAATTGGAATGAATTCCATGAAAAGTCGTTCCCTCTCTTCTTGGGCGGAATGAAATTCTCTTCCGGCGAATACAACGAACTCTGGAAAGACTATACCGACTCGGATTGGTTTGTACCCAAATTCCTTTTTTTCTGCAAGGAAGATCAATTTTATTTTGTTTACAACTTTATTGCGAAAGATAATTCTTTATCAATAGCTGAAAGCGATTTGAGAAAAGTTTCAGATTTTTTACGCGAGGCAGAACTAATAAATAATGGTTTCAACTCTCAAAATAAAATTATCAAATCTAATTTATGCGATCTTGATGAAAAGCAGAATTGGATTGAAAAAGTTAATGAAGCGTTAGAGAAAATTGATAATGAAGAATTTCAAAAAATAGTTCTTTCGCGTCAGGTAAATTTGGAGCTTGACGGCAAACCGAATTTTCCATCAATTATTAATGATTTATCCGCACGCTACCCTAAGTGCTATGTTTTCGCATATAAAAAAGGTGACTCAATATTTTTTGGCGCCTCACCGGAAAAGCTAGCGAAAATTTCCAATGGATGGATTGAAGCCGATGCGCTTGCAGGCTCCACACAGCGCGGCGAAAACGAAATGATAGATAAGGAACTTGAAAAATCCTTATTGAACAGCAGTAAAAATCTTGCCGAGCAGCAGGCGGTAGTTGAGTTTATTACAAATTCATTTTCAAGTTTTTCGAGCGATATTCAGTACAGCAAAAAACCAATAATCAGAAAGCTGCCGAACATACAGCATTTGTGGACGCCGATAAAAGCTAAGCTCAACACCGATAAAAATATTTTTTCGATTTTAAAAGAAATTCATCCCACGCCTGCAATATGCGGCGTTCCTTGGACGAACGCGCTTGTTTCCATTAAGAAAATGGAGAATCATAAACGGGGGCTATTCGCAGGAATGGTTGGCTGGTTCAATTTTGAAAACGAAGCAGAATTTGCCGTAGCTATTCGATCGGCTTTATCAAAACAGAATTTTATTTTTGCTTTTGCCGGCTGCGGAATTGTTAAAGGTTCTGACCCAATTTCAGAGTACGAAGAAGCAGAGCTTAAACTTCAGCCAATACTCTCGTTATTTAAAAATGAAAAAATCCATCAATCGTAATTACTTCGCGTGTGAATTCACGGTTTCGCTGCTTGCAAAACTGGGGATAAAAAATGTAGTTATATCCCCAGGTTCAAGAAGTACGCCTCTTACAATCGCTTTCGAAAAAAATGATAAAATTAGTAAGCATGTAATTATCGACGAGCGATCGGCGGGATTCTTCGCTCTCGGATTGGCAAAGAAATCCGAAAATCCTGTTGCCATCGTAACAACGTCCGGCACTGCTGTCGCCGAATTGTATCCGGCAATAATAGAAGCCTATAACGACCGTGTCCCGTTGATAATTTGTACCGCCGACCGGCCTCATTATCTTAGAAATACCGGCTCAAACCAAACAATAAATCAAGAGAATATTTTCAGAAATCACGCCCGATGCTTTGAAGACCTAAAATTGCCTAGACCAAGTTTGAGTTATTTTAAAACTCTTGCAAAAAGAGTGTGCTCCGCAGTTATTCTGGGAACCGCAATAAATAAGGGACCCGTACACTTAAACTTTCCTTTTGAAAAACCGTTAGAGCCTTCTCTTGTTACGGACGCGATTGATGCTAAAAAAGCGAAAGAAATTTCTGTCTTAATTAAAAGTATAAAATTTTCATTTCCGCCTGCAAAAGGAGCGGCTAAAATCCCAAAGCAATTGATCGAACGGATTGCTAAATCACAGCGGACAATAATAATCTGCGGACCATTTAATTACGAAAATAAATTTTATCAGATTTGTCACAAATTATCATCACAACTTAACGCGCCGATTTTTGCAGATGGACTTTCGGGATTTAGATTTCGGAGCAAAGCATATAAAAATGTTGTTGATAATTTTAACTCGATTTTAAGGAGTAAGGATGCATACCAAAACTTAGTTCCCGATGTCATCCTGCATTTTGGAAACGCTCCAACGTCAAATAAACTGTTGAACTTTTTTTCTTCATCTAACGCATACAAAGTTTTAATTAATGAATTCGGCGATGTAAAAGATCCCTCACGCTCATTTAATTTTTTGGTAAAATCATCCCCCGAAGTTTTCTGCAAAGAATTATTGTCCCAACTGCAGGCAAGCACGCTAACTGATTTTTCTTTTTCAAAGGATGTCCTAATTCAAAACCGGCAAGCGGAAAATATTAAAAATGAATTTTTCCCGGAATTGAATTTCCCTTCAGAATCGCGCGTAATTTTAGAAACCATTAAATTCATTCCTGCTGAATCAAATTTATTTGTGTCAAACAGTATTCCTGTCCGTGATCTTGATTTTTTTAGTTCGAAGATTTCGAAAAAAATTAGTGTGTTCTCAAATAGAGGCGCTTCGGGGATTGATGGAATTATTTCAACCGCAAACGGTATTGCAATCAACTCCAAATTGCCGACAGTATTGATTACCGGAGATTTATCTTTTTACTACGATATCGGCAGTTTGCTTTATACAAGGAATTTAGAAATTCCTCTCGTAATTGTTTTGATCAATAACAACGGCGGGGCAATTTTTAATATGCTTCCTGTTGCGAATGAGAAAATTGATTTCAACAAATACTTCACTACTCCACATAACCTTGAATTTAAAAATATTGTAAGAGCATTTGGGGGGAATTTTATCAGCGTAAAAGGTTGGAAACATTTCGAGAGCGAATTTCACTCCGCAATTGAGAAAATAAGTTATTCGGTTTTAGAGATTAAAACTGATCCGATTAAATCACTCGATGAGCGAAAGAATTTTTGGAAGTTATTTGAAAAGGAAATAAACCGTTAAAACGGTTAAGGAAGTCAATGCTAAGATTTGGGTAACCCACGACTTAAGTCGTGGGTTAATAATAAAATATAGAATTGAAAAACCGTTTCAACGGTTTTCTTTTCCAGCTCAAATTAAATTTGAGAGTTTCTTTTGAACTAATATATTTGCACTAATTATCTAATAACTTTGCATTTTTAATAAACAATCCTTGCTAAAATTCCGATGATAATTACTACCGATAAATACTCTGTAAATGTCGAATATGATTCAAGAAGAAGGAAGTCCTGCATTATTTTCGTTCATGGTTTTTCCGGATCGAGTAAAGACTTCCTTAATTTTTTTCCGCAAGTTCATTCCGAATTTCACTGCGCCGCAATTGATTTACCCGGGCACGGTAAAACTGAATCTCCGGAGGAAGTTGAATTTTATAGCGAAGAATCGATTCATTATTGTATCGATAGTTTAATCAATCATTTAGCCTGCGACCAAATAATTCTTTGCGGTTACTCGATGGGCGGAAGAGCCGTCCTTTCATATTCGATCACGCATCCGGATAAAATTTCAGGATTAATTTTAGAAAGCGCATCACCTGGAATTGAAGCTGCTCATGAACGAAATGAGCGGATTACATCCGATGAAAAGCTCGCAGAGAATATTGAGAGAAACGGAATTAACTGGTTCGTTGATTATTGGCTCTCAATACCTTTGTTCAAGACTTATAAAAATTTGTCCAAAGAAAAACGGATTGAGTTAAAAACTGAAAAAAAATCCAATAATGTTGTTGGACTCGCAAATTCTCTACGAGGATTTAGCGCCGGGAAAATGAAAAATTTATGGAGCAATATTTCAAAAATTACTTTCCCCGCGTTATTGATTTCGGGCGAGCTAGATTCAAAATTCACAGAAATAAATTCTAGAATGAATGCCATTATTCCTCATTCCAAACATGCCGTTGTAAAGGAAGCGGGACACAACACGCATTTAGAAAAACCTGAGGATTTTATTATTTTGGTCAATAATTTCTTAAACAAAATAAGTTAGGATAAAAATGAAATTTAATTGGATAAAAGCTAAGGACTATCAAGATATTATTTACGAAAAGATGGACGGCATCGCTAAAATTTCTTTCAATAGACCTGAAGTTAGAAATGCATTCAGACCCGAAACTGTTCTCGAATTGTACGATGCGCTTGCAGACGCGCGAGAGGATTCCCAAATCGGCGTTATTTTATTAACGGGTAATGGTCCATCAAAGGACGGCAAATATTCTTTCTGCTCAGGCGGCGATCAAAAAATTCGTGGAGATAAAGGTTACGTTGGTAAAGACGGCATACCGAGATTAAATATACTTGATGTTCAAAAACAAATCCGAAGCATTCCAAAACCGGTAATTGCATTAGTTGCCGGTTACGCAATAGGCGGCGGACACGTGCTTCATGTTATGTGCGATTTAACAATTGCGGCAGAGAACGCCGTATTCGGTCAGACCGGTCCAAACGTGGGTAGTTTTGACGGTGGATTTGGCGCAAGTTTTCTCGCAAGAAGTGTCGGGCAGAAACGCGCGCGGGAAATTTGGTTTCTCTGCAGACAGTACAACGCCAAAGAAGCATTCGAAATGGGTTTGGTGAATAAGGTCGTTCCGGTTGAACAGCTCGAAGCTGAAGGCGTTCAATGGGCGAAAGAAATTCTTGAAAAGAGTCCGCTTGCAATCCGATTGTTGAAATCTGCTTTCAATGCAGAACTTGACGGACAGAGCGGTATTCAGGAGTTAGCCGGAAATGCTACGCTTTTATATTACATGAGTGAAGAAGCGCAGGAAGGCAAAAAAGCATACGTGGAAAAACGCAAACCGGACTTTTCAAAATTTCCACGAGTGCCGTAGGCGCAATGAAAAATCGTGTTGAAAAATTAAGAGCGTGGATACTTGCGAGCAGACCAAAAACTTTGCTGGCATCGGTTGTTCCGGTTCTTGTCGGAACTTCCGCTGCGTATGGTGAGGGATATTTCAATTTACTTGCAGCCCTTGTTGCGTTGATTTGTTCGCTGCTTATTCAAGTCGGCACAAACTTTGTAAATGATCTTTATGATTTTTTAAAAGGAACTGATAATGAAACCCGCCTCGGTCCAATAAGAGCGCTTGCCTCCGGAGCTATTTCCGTAAATGAAATGCGGCTCGGAATTTTTATAACATTTGCTCTCACTTTTATTATTGGGCTTTATTTGGTGTCGGTCGCCGGAACTGCCATTTTAGTTGTAGGAGTGGTTTCTATTCTCGCAGGAATTACTTACACCGCCGGACCGTTTCCGCTTGCCTACAATGGCTTGGGAGATGTTTTTGTTTTTATTTTTTTTGGCTTTGTTGGAACGCTGGGTTCGTATTACGTGCAAACTCTTCAATTGAATTCGGTTGTTTTTCTTGCGTCAATTCCCGTAGGCGCTTTGATAACGAATATATTGATTGTAAATAATTACCGCGATATTGCGGGAGACAAAGCTTCCGGCAAAGTTACTTTAGCGGTAAAATTTGGCGAAAGTTTTACGCAATTTCAGTTTACTTTTTTTGTAATTATCTCTTATCTAGTCCCGATTATAATTTATGTTTTTTTTACACAGCGGCTGGTTATTCTTTTGCCATTGCTCACCTTCCCAATCGCGCTTAAATCCATTATAATGATTTTCTCCTTAAGAGGCACTGCCTTAAACAATACTCTTGAACTCTCTGCAAAACTTAGCTCTATTTATGGTGTTTTATTTTCAGTGGGTTTTTTGTTATGAAAATCGCAGAGGTGAAATTTAAGAAATATAGCTTGCCTCTAAAAAAACCTTTTTTGTCGTCCTCTGTTAATTTTTCCTGCCGTGAAGGGTTTATTATTTCACTAACCACAAACGATGGGATTGTTGGTCTTGGAGAAGCCGCGCCACTTTTCGGCGTTAGCGCTGAATCTATTGATACGGTTGAAGCTGAACTACATATTATTTCTGAAATTTTACTTAATTGTGAAATCGAATTTTCGATTGATGCAATTAAGCTTCCACTGAAGGATTGCAGCGCGGGCATCCGGTACGCATTTGAGCAAGCATTATTCCTAATCGGAATTCAATCAAATCATTTTCTAGTTGAGGATTTTGTTGGTACTACTCCTGTAATTATCGAGAACAATCTGCTCGTTGATTTATCTGCTGCAACTGAGAAGGACGAAGAAATCTTTGCATCCGCGCGCACCGTTAAAATTAAAGCCGGTAGCAGTATTGATGATTTGCTTTTTAACGTCAGCAAAATTCCTCCGCACATAAAGATTAGAATTGACGCGAATGGATGGTGGAGTTATGACGATGCGGTAAAAATCATTGGATTGCTTGAGAATTTCAATATTGAATATATCGAGCAGCCTGTTAAATCTGACGGGGATATGCTTGCACTTTCCAGATCTTCAAATATATTAATCGTTCCTGACGAATCGATTAATTCATTTGAAGATGCCCGCAATTTTTTAATGAGCAGTGGAATAAAAACTATTGTTATAAAACCTATGAAAATCGGATTGCTGGAATCATTCGATATTGTGCGTGAAACAAAAAGACATAATAAAAACGCAACCATCTCTTCCTTGTTCGAGACAGTTATAGGTAGGATTGGTTTATACTTGCTTGCAATTCAATTTCCCGATCATGTTCACGGTATATCAACTTCAAATTTTTTCGTGAAGGATTTATTTGATGATCCTTTCGCGGCAACTGAGAATAAGCAATCTTTTGACTTATCGACTCTCAAAGCTTTTATCTCAAACTCTGCCAAAATGTTCAATTCAATGAATAACATCTGATATGATCCAAGCGGATTTCAATAGCGATTGGCTTAAAGTGATTGCCTCAAAATTTCCGAATAAAATAGCATTTTTTGCTGATGAAAATGCAATCACATTTAGCGAGTTCAACGGCAGAGTCAATACTGCCAAGAGAAATATGGCATTGCATAAATATCACGACGAAAAGTTTATTGGAATAAAAGCAGAAAACTCTATTGAGTATTTAATCACGGTTTCCGCAGCGATGCGGTTTGGAATAGCGCCAGTATTATTCAGCACGCGGTGGACAAAAAAGGAATGCGTTGAAATTCAAAGCAGATTTCAGTTAGGAGGGATTATTGAACAAAATGACTTGGAAGAGATTTGCGCAGAGGATGAGTGGAAATATTCTAAAAACATTGAGTTGCAATCTCATATTACTTCTGAATTAACAGAAGACAAACCAGCGCTCGTTGTTTTCACCTCCGGCTCTACCGGGAGCGCAAAAGGTGTAGTTACAAGTTTTGGAAATATATTCTCAAGCGTTCATAATTCTGATAGTTTTGATAATTACACAACTAATGATAATTTCATATCCAGCCTCCCGTTTTATCATATCGGCGGAATTATGATTTTTTTCCGTGCATTGCTCTGCGGCGCTGAATTAACAGTAGTTTCACCGCACA
>JAHJTX010000107.1 GCA_018829545.1 Bacteroidota bacterium
ATCATTGTCTTTGTCAACATCATATTCTTACTCTTAATCATAATCCTAATCTGATTACAAATCAGACTCTTTTTTCATCAATCAATTTTTTAAAGAACAGTTGATATTTTATCTACAAACTGCTGCTTTGGAACCGCGCCGATAATGGTTTCTCTAACCTGTCCATCCTTGAATAACAGAACAGTGGGTATGCTTCTTACGCCGAATTTAATTGCCGTCTGCTGATTTGCATCAATGTCAAGCTTTCCAACTTTTACTTTACCATCGTATTCTTTTGCAAGTTCTTCAATAACCGTCGCAATCATTCTGCATGGTCCGCACCAAGCAGCCCAAAAATCAACGAGAACAGGAACTTCCGATTTTATTGCTTCCTGTTCAAAATTATCATCCGTAAACGTGAATGGCATTATATATACTCCTTATTTTATCAATTTAATAAAACTTATGAAACACCGTTTTTCTTTATTACTTCTCTGGCTATAATTCCTTTTTGAATTTCGTTTGTACCTTCAAAAATTTTGTTTATACGCGCATCGCGGAAATATCTTTCAATCGGCAGTTCTTTTGAGTAACCCATTCCGCCGTGAACTTGCACCGCATGATCCGCTATTTTCATTAAGGCTTCGGAACAATAATACTTTACTATTGCCGATTGCTTTGAAATCGGTTTACCCAATTCGTAATCCGTTGCCGTGCGGTAAATTATCGATTCCATATTATAAATCATAATCGCCATTTCTGCTAGCATAAATTGAACAGCTTGGAAATTTGCAATCGGCTGATCGAATTGTTTACGCTGCTTAGCGAATTTGGTTGACAATTCCAGCAATTCTTTTGAAGCTCCGAGACAAGCCGCGCCTAAACCCAATCTGCCGGCATCAAGAACTTTCATTGCTAAAAGAAATCCCCTGCCGTTTGCACCTAAAATATTTTCCTTTGGAACAACAACATTATCCAAAGTGAGTGCGTTTGTAACACTGCCTTTTATTCCCATCTTTCTTTCGGGAGGACCCGCATGAAATCCGGGAGTACTCGTTTCAACAATAAATGCAGTGATGCCCTTTTCTGTTCTAGCATAAACAGCGGCAATATCTGCAATACCGCCGTTCGTAATCCACAGCTTTTCGCCGTTGATTACCCAGTTAGTTCCATCAAAATGTGCTTTGGTTCTCAAATTAAAAGCATCCGAACCAGCCTGAGCTTCCGTTAAACAATATGCGCCAATTTTTTCGCCGCTTGCAAGCTGCGTTAAATATTTTTTCTTCTGCTCTTCATTGCCGCCCAGAAATATAGAATTAGCTCCGATAGACTGATGCGCTCCGATGAATGTTGCAGTGGATAAACATCCTCTTGCAATTTCCTCTTGCACTAGGCAATAACCAACTTCTCCGAATCCGCCGCCGCCGTATTCTTCCGGAAAGGATACGCCGAGTATTCCAACTTCACCAAGTTTTTTTATTAATTCTTCTGGTATTTTTTCGTCATCATCAATTTTAGCAGCAAGAGGTTTAATTTCGTTATTAGTGAAATCTCTAACCATATCCCGCAGCATTAACTGTTCTTCGGTAAATTTGAGTTCGAACATTTTTGTTCCTGTATTATTTATTTAATTGGTTTGGAAATTTTTTCGCCGGTATAATTAACAATATACTCACCGCCGTCAACATCGAGAACATTACCGGAAATCCAGTTTGCCTTTTCGTCGCACAATAGAACGATAGCATTAGCTACATCTTCTGCAGTAGTTAAGCGTCCGCCAGGATTTTTTAATTTTGCGAACTCAAGCATGTTTTCATTTCCGGGTATTTTTCTTAAAGCCGGCGTATCCGTAACACCCGCCATAATAGCATTTGCCGTAACCTTCATAAATCCTAATTCCATTGTCAACTGACGGATATGGGATTCCATTGCAGCCTTAGCGGCAGACACTGCGCCATAATTTGGGAAAACAGTATGAGACCCTGCGCTTGTTAATCCAATAATTCTTGCGCCAACAGCTAATAAATCTCGCTGGAATAAGCCCTGCGTCCAATAAACCAATGAATGCGCCATTACGTCGAGAGTCATTTGCATTTGCGCTTGAGAAATGCAGTCATTCGGATTTTTAGAAATGTATGGTTTAAGAGTCCCGAACGCAAGAGAATGAATAATAACATTAATATGAGGATTCTCTTTTGTAGCAAAGCGTTCTTTAATTTCATCTAATGTATCATTTCTTTTGATGGCATCGGCGGCATTCATATTAAAGAATACAGCTTTCTGCCCGGTCTTCTCTATTTTTTTTATTACTTGATTTACTAACGGCATGGTTACCTGCCTGTCTAAGTGCACGCCGATAATATTATATCCGTTCTTTGCCAAAGCAACTGAAGTCGCTCCGCCAAATCCGCTTGATGCACCGAGAACTAAAGCCCACTTCTGAACCATTATACTCCTTATTTATATTGTTACGGAAAAATTGATTGCAACTTAAGAAATCTGATCGGGTAAATCAATAAAAACTACATCGCGAATTGGATGCTGCTTTCTCCGAGTAGATTCTGAATTGCTTCTATTAATTCATCCTTAAGCTCAATTTTTGTTTCAATAAAAAAATTTCTGCTGGAACCGTTATCTCTTAAAGACAGTAAAACGGGAATATTTCCTTCGTGAGAATGTAAAATAATTTTCAACTCTTCAATCGTTTCGCTTGTGTGTTTTTCTTTATCGATGAATAAAATAATTTTCTTTGCGAGTTTGCTCTTTGCCTCTTCAAGAGGAAAAGCTTCTTCAATATGCAATTTAATAGCGTCGCCGCTGCTTTCAATTCTACCTTTGACTAATATAGTTGATTCTTCTGTAATACACTTACCAAACTCGCTGTAAATTTTTGAAAACATCAGACACTCGCACGAACCTGTAAAATCGTCCAGCTTAAAAAATGCCATTTGATTATTCGCTCTATCTATCTTTGTCCGCACTCCGGTAACCACGCCGGTTGCAATAACGTATTCACTCTTTTCAAAAGTTTCGGGAACGCCTAAATGTACCGTTGCGAACGATTTGAATTCTCTTTCATATTTTCGCAGCGGGTGGTCGGAAAGATAAAATCCGAGCACTTCCCTTTCTTTGGCAAGTATTTCTTTTGTGGTCCATTCTTCCAACCTATTTAGTTCCGGCTCTTCGGCAGAAAACATTTCATCCATATTGCCGAACAGTGAATTTGACTGAGAACTTTTTGCGCTGCGAACTTTATTGCCGAAGTCGATTGCTTTTTCAATTGAATAAAAATTTTCCGCTCTCGATCCTTTAATGTCATCGAAAGCGCCCGCTAACACTAACCCTTCCAGCACTCTTTTGTTTACAATACGCGTATCGGTGTTAGCGCATAAATCGAAAATGCTCGTTAAATTTTTACCGAGTTTTTCCCTTTGGCTTCTTAATTCCTCAACCGCATTAACGCCAACATTTTTGATTGCACACATTCCAAAAATTATTTTATCGCCGTCAACATTAAAAAATACGGAAGGTTTATTAATATTCGGCGGAAGAACTATCACTTTGTGCTTTCTGCAGTCCTCAAGAAGAATGGTAACTTTAGCAGGATTGCCAAATTCGTTGGTTAAATTCGCCGCCAAAAATTCCGGCAGAAAATGAGCTTTCAAATATGCAGTTTGATACGCCACAATGCTGTATGCAACTGAGTGGCTTTTATTAAAACCGTAGTTTGCAAATTTGTCTATTACTTCAAAAATTTCTTCGGCAGATTTTTTAGGAATTTTATTTTTTACAGCGCCTTCAACAAATTTGCGCTTTTGTTCTTTCATTGCTTTTAAGTCTTTTTTACCCATGGCTCTGCGCAGCAAATCCGCTTCGGCAAGAGACATCCCTGCAACTTTATTTGCGATTTGAATTACCTGTTCCTGATAAACAATAATTCCATTTGTCTCGTTTAATATCGTTTCGAGAACTGGGTGCAGATAAATTATTTCTCTGCGCCCGTGTCTTCTATCAATGAACTCATCAATGAAATCCATTGGTCCCGGACGGTAAAGCGCATTCATTGCCGATAGGTCTTTAATACTGTTTGCCTTCAGTTTTTTAAGATATTCGCGCATTGGCGGAGATTCAAACTGAAACACTCCTGTTGTTTGTCCCTTTGAAAATAATTTGAATGTCTCTTCATCGTCATGCGGAATATCATCTATATTAACTACAATATTGCGGTTCTGTTTAACAAGGTCGAGCGTATCACGTATAATTGTAAGTGTGCGCAGCCCTAGGAAGTCCATCTTTAAAAGACCGGCATTTTCCAATTCCTTCATATTGTATTGACTTACATAATCGCCGTCGGTTCCGGCTCTTGCAAGAGGGACGTAATCGCTTATTTCACCCGGGGTTATTACAACGCCTGCAGCGTGTTTAGAAGCGTTGCGGTTCATGCCTTCGAGGATGCGGCTATATCTAATCAATTCATGGATCATTGGATCGTCGGATTCTTTAACCCATTTCAATTCAGAAACTTCTTTCAGCGCCTGCTCAATTGTATAAACTCTGCCGAACTTGGAAGGAATCCA
>JAHJTX010000108.1 GCA_018829545.1 Bacteroidota bacterium
GCTTTTACATCATAACCACATGTGGATAGGAGATGAGGCCAAGAGGACTTTCCAGGCCCAATATCAAGTACTTTTCCAACACATAACTTTTGTAAATGTTTAAATGAAAACCCATACTCTGCAGATCTCTCATTAATTTTAGGAAATGGTCTTTTTCTCTGCTCAAAATTTAGTACAAAGCTGAGATACATTTTCCCAATAAAATCATAAATTCTCAAGATTGTTTTTTTCATTTTTTAACTAGCACACCGGAAATACTTTGTGGTTATTGATATTATAAGAAAGTTTGCCATTATTGATTTCGTTAATATATGCTTAGCGAATTGAAGAATCAAGAAATTATCGACAAAAATTAATTAGCGAATTGAGCCAAGATGCTGTTATGTAGCACCAAAATCAATGTACTTCATTGGTATTTTACATAATTATTGGAGGAATCGAAACCATAGAAAAAATTGAATTGATTTGTGACGTTTGGATTAGCTGTTGGTGTGAATAAATTTATTTAATTAATCTTCACTCCCCCACATAATCCTTCGGAAGCAAATCGGCTATTCGCTGCCAGCCCCAATAGCCATAAACTTTTATTGCGCGGTTTTCTTCGAGCGTATTGCCGGATTTATCGAACGTAATAAATCCTTGCTGCAGTTTGAACCATGAAGTTTGCTCGTCTAAAATTGATTCTATTTTACTGCCGTAGCTTTTTCTGTAATCACAAAAGTTTTCATCTTCGCTCTCTTTGAGATAGACCACTTTAATGAAGTTTGAAACAGCAAGACCCTTTTCCCAATCCGAAATATTTTGCGTTATCTGTTTAACATCCGGAACAAATGAGTTTTTCTTTGTCAAGTCTTTCCAGTTGGGAGTTTCGGATTCGTAAATTAAAAAGCCCTCTTTGAACAATTTGTTTTCCCATAGTGCAGAGAGGAAATGTCTTAACGAACCCTTGTGTGCTTTTAATCTATTTAATTTCCACTTGTAAATTTCTTCGGCAGAATCTGATTCCAATTCGGAAAATCTTATTTCTCCCAGATAGCGGGTTTCTCCTCTGCCTGAAACGGAAAAATCTCTTATGTTAAAAAATACTTTATAGCCTAATGCCTTATTAATTATTTCAAGCCATTCATTTGAGTGAGCGGAGAACTCTCCGGTTTTTCTTTCGACAGTGAAATTGATTTGCTCTTTGTTTAGAATTTCACACTCTTCTGCGTTTTCTGAATCGCCGATAAAATTAGTGAGGAATTTCTTGTATTGATCCGCCCAATCATCATCTACGGATGCAATTACATTTATTACCGGCATTTCATAACTTTTTGGCTTAAGAACTACTTCAATAGATTTGAATTTTCTTTGCGGGATTTCAATCTTTTTGCTCTCAACGGAAAAACCAATCATCGATAGTACAAGAACGTAGCCGCCTCTTTTCACATTCGTAATTTCAAAAAATCCATTCATATCTGAAGTTGTTCCGATTGTTGTTCCGTCAAGAAAAACGTTCACACCTTCAAGCGGCTGTTTGGTTTCGCTTTCTGTTACAGTTCCATTTATTGCATAAGAGGAATCCGATTGGGCGGTTAATTTATTATTGATGCAAAGAGTAATGCTGATAAGGAAAATTAAACAACGGATTTTCATTTGCTGTCTCCAAAGCAAATATCGTTTCACTGATACGTAAATATACGCCAATTCAAAACCGCTATTATTGTTAACTCGATTTTTATATCCTGCAATTTTTATTTTCATAAAAATCTTCAACTTTATTATTTTGTGAGGGTCATATTAAACTTGGGGTTAATAAATGAAAGCTAAAATCGTGCTGTCCGTTTTATCGTTAATAATTGTAACCGTTTGTTCATTCGGTCAAAATAGTGATCCGTTTAAAATTACGGGAGAAATTGATTCCTCCGTGCCTACATTAGAAAAAACGCTCGGGATCAGTATCGGTGATAGACCAACTCGATATTTTGAAACCGTTAAATATATTTCGGCTCTTGCGGAATCCTCTCCGCTTGTAAATATTTATGAGGCTGGCGAAACTCATCAAGGGAGAAAATTATATTACTTGATTATTTCCTCTGAGAAAAATCTTGCAAACCTTGATGAGATTAAAAAGCAAACGAAGATGCTTTCCGATCCGAGAATAACTTCCGACTCAGAAGCAAAAAATATAATCGAGAATGTACCCGGCGTTTCGTTGTTGATGTATTCAATTCATGGGAACGAAACATCAGGCACAGATGCTTCTCTTCAATTGGCTTATTACTTAACCGCTTCAAAAGAAGA
>JAHJTX010000109.1 GCA_018829545.1 Bacteroidota bacterium
CGCAATAAATAAAGTGGAGAAATTTTTCAACTAATGCTCAATTACAAAGTAATATTTAAGATCATTGGTTTTCTTCTGATTCTGGACGGGCTTTTTATGTTTGCCGGAATTCCATTCTCGCTTTATTATAACGATAATGATGTTTTTACTTTACTTGCTTGCGGTGCGGGCACGTCTTTAATAGGCTTAGTCACTTTTTATTTAACGCGCAATACCGACAAAGAGATCCGCAAGAGAGAAGGTTACATTGTTGTTTCTCTTGGTTGGGTAGCAATGTCGATATTTGGCGCTCTGCCGTTTGTAATTCACGGCTCAATACCAAATTATACAGATGCATTCTTCGAAACGATGTCCGGATTTACAACAACGGGTGCGTCGATATTAAATGATATTGAATCGCTTCCGCACGGCTTGCTCCTTTGGCGCAGCTTAACGCAGTGGATTGGCGGAATGGGAATTATAGTTCTATCGCTTGCGATACTTCCCATTTTAGGAATCGGCGGAATGCAGATGTTCGCTGCGGAAGTTCCGGGACCCACCAAAGATAAAATTCATCCAAGGGTCAGGGAAACTGCAAAAAGGCTTTGGGGAATATATTTACTCTTCACTCTTTTAGAAGTGTTCCTGCTAATGTTGGGCGGAATGAATTTTTTCGATTCAATAAATCATTCTTTTACTACAATGGCAACGGGCGGCTTTTCAACAAAACAGGCAAGTATTGCACATTATCAATCGCCTTACATTCACTACATTATTATAATTTTTATGTTTATTGCAGGAACAAACTTCACTCTTCATTATCACATTTTGCACGGTAAAATATCGGTGCTTAGTAAGAACGCGGAGTTTAAATTTTACTTAAAAATTGTAATCGTTGCCGCGCTGGCTGTATCCACAGCGCTAATTGTTATGAACATTTACGGCGTTGAGAAGTCATTTAGAGATTCGTTGTTTCAGGTTGTTTCTATAATAACCACAACCGGATTTATTACTGCAGATTATGAAATATGGGGATCTTTCTTTCAGGTTTTCTTTTTTCTTCTGCTGTTTGTCGGCGGCTGCGCCGGTTCTACGGGCGGCGGAATAAAAGTAGTTAGGCACTATCTTCTAGTTAAAAACGGCTTCTCCGAATTGCGTAGACTAATTCATCCCCGGGCAGTAATTCCGGTTAGATATAATAATCAATCTGTGCCAAATGAAATTATATCCAACGTAATGGCGTTTTTTCTTTTCTATATTTTTATATTCGTAATCGGAACGATGGTAATGTCGTTAGTTGGTTTAGATTTTCTTTCGGCGATGGGTTCTGTTGCAACATCTATTGGGAACGTGGGACCGGCAATTGGTTCGGTTGGCCCAAGTTTTAATTTTTCTCATATTCCTGATTTCGGCAAATGGTTTCTTTCCTTTTTAATGCTGATGGGACGATTAGAACTATTTACAGTGCTGTTGATTTTTTCTCCCGCTTTCTGGAAAAGCTAGACTCAATCGATAATTGTGCATGATAATAACCACACATAAATTCATGAAAAAATACATATTCCTTTTCTTGTTCTATTCTGTAATTGCCGAATTATCTGCTCAAACAATTAGCGGAACCGTTTACGATTTGCAGAAAAACGAGTTTATTCCCAACGCAAATATCGAGCTGAAGAATATAAATAACGGATTATCAAGCTCAATAATTTCGGATTATTTCGGTAAATGGGAATTTGATTTTACGGTTCTTACTGTTGATGATAACAATCTTTTGCCTGATGAACTTACTTTGTTTCAAAACTATCCTAATCCATTTAATCCTTCGACAAGAATTCAATTCCAAATACGCGAGGCAGGGAATGTTGAGTTTTCCATTCACAGCATTTTAGGAGAGAGGATAGATTATGCGACTGCGTTTCTTAATTCCGGCAACTACGCTTTGGATTGGAATGCAAACGCTGCGGCGGGAGTCTATCTTTATACATTAAAATCAGGTAAGCGCTCAATTACAAAGAAAATGATTCTTCTTGATGGAGGCAAGGGAAAGGGTTTCTCAAATTTCATTTCGCTTTCAAATTCCAAGTCAAATAATTTGTCAAAGAGTAACGCTTCAACCGATCTTGAAATTATCATTTCCAAATATGGTTATGTGGCGGATACCATATATGCTGCTGTCAGCGGCGGAGAACAATTCGAATCCAAAATTGAGTTGATCCACTACAAAGCAATCCTCGTTGATTTACATAACGATGTGCTCGAAATAATGATTGATGATCCTTCGTACCGATGGGCAAATTACAATACAAAGAATCACACAGATCTGCCGAGAATGAAAATCGGCGGAATTGACATTCAATTTTTTTCTGTTTGGGTTAGTCCCGGTTCATATCCCACTAATGCGTATGAAGTGGCAAATCAATTGTTGGATATATTTGAATCGGAAGTATTCGTTAACTCTGCTTCAATTGAGCAGGCAGGTTCCTACGATCAGGCAATGTCCGTTGTGGCGAACAATAAAATTGCTGGTGTTATCGGTGTTGAAGGCGGACACGCGATTGAAAACAGTTTAGAAAAGCTGACGCGGCTTTATAACAGAGGCATGAGGTACATGACCATCACGTGGAATAATAGTACGGATTGGGCAATATCTGCTTCGGACTCAAGAACAAATTCACAAGGGTTATCTGAATTTGGAAGAGAGGTGATTTCCAAAATGGATTCGCTTGGAGTAATTATTGACGTTTCTCACGTAGGAATACAAACTATAAAAGATATTTTAACCATCACTAATAACCCTATTATAGCTTCGCATTCCGGCGCAAGAGCTTTGTTGAACCGCTACAGAAATTTATACGACTGGCAGATTCAAGATATTGCAAATTCCGGCGGTGTAATCGGGATAGTTTTTTATCCGCCATTCTTAGGCGCAAACAGCAATTCCGTTGATATTGAAACCGTGATTGATCACATTGATTATATTGTTAATCTTGTTGGAATTAATCATGTTTCCCTTGGTTCCGACTTTGACGGCATCGGCACCAATACAGTCAACGGATTAGAAAACACATCTAAATTCCCGGATTTGACATGGGGATTATTGAATAGAGGTTATTCGAGAGATGACATTGAGTTAATTCTCGGCGGAAATTTTTTAAGGGTTTTCAAAAAGGTATGCAACTAATTTTGCGACTATTTTAATATTTCTTTGATTATATTTTACATGAAATTCAAATAAATTCATTGGCGCATGAAAAAGCTTTTTCTCATAATATTTTCGCTGTTTTCATTTTCCGTTTTATCGGCTCAGCAGATTTACTTTACAGAAAGTTACACGGAAAAGGGAGATCCGATAGGTGCAAAAAATATATGGAGCGTTAAACCCTGGGGAACATCAATTTTTATATTGCTCGATAACGAAGGCAAACCGTTTCAAGGAAATCTGGTTTATCTTTTTATAGACAAAAAAAGCGATGATGCATTTCAGCCATACGATAGCAAAGCTGTTAATGTAGATCACAAGAAGAATTGGGTGACCGTTAATCAAAAATTTACGCAGCCGGGAGAATATGAAATTTATTTTATAAATCTCTCTCAAGAAATTATTACGACCGAAAAACTTACGCTCAATTATCCCGAAGATATAGGTAAATTAAATAGGGACGTAAATAGTCTTTATTATGACAACTGCAAACTGGTTTTTTGTGAAAGAGTGCTTGTGGGCGACAAACCTTTTAATCTTAAGAACTCCATATCAATTTCGAATTACGGCTCGAACATAATAGTTCATTTGAACAATCAAAAACCACTGAAAACGAGTAAACTTTTGGTGGATGTTTGGAAGAAAAAAAACAGATCATACGAATACGATGAATTTGTTGAATCTAAAAAGTATCAATTAAATCCAGACTGGAACGACGCTTATTTCCGTTATACGTTCGCTGAACCGGGCGAGTATAAATTTTCAATCTACAATGAAAAAGAAACTCTAATTAGGGCAGGCTATTTTGCGGTTTATAAATAGTTCGCTAGCATTTACAGATTTTGTGAGTTAACCCAGATTTGCATTTTGAAAAGAAAAACATATTTTTGTGGTATTGCAAATAGTAATACCAGAGTTAAAAATGGCTGCAACAACTAAAATCGCAATTTCGATTGATAAAAAAGTATTGGATAGAATTGATCGGTTAGTTGCAAAAAAGATGTTTATAAATCGGAGCAGGGCTATTCAAACCGCGATAGAAGAAAAGATATTCAAGCTCGATAAAACAAGATTATCAATTGAGAGCGCTAAACTTAATAGAGTCGAAGAGCAGTTGTTATCTGAAGAAGGTTCACAAATGGACTTTGCGGAATGGGCAGAATATTAGGAGGCGATATAGTCTGGGCTAATCTTGACCCAACTATAGGAAATGAACAAGCTGGCGAACGACCGGTTTTGATTTTAAGCCATACTGTTTTCGATGAAAATTCCGGGACAGTAATAGCAGTTGCATTAACTAGTAAAGAGCAGAAGGCGGGGTATCCATTGACTATCGAAATCAGTTCAAAAAAATTACCAAAAACATCTTACGTGAAAATTAGTCAAATAAAAACATTATCAGTTAATAGATTAGGTGAAAGAATAACCCATCTAAAAGATGAAGAATTAGTTCAAGTAGTTGAAGGACTTAAGGAAATAATCGGCGGCTAATATGGACGCTTCAATATTTCCGGGTTTCTGTTTCAATTGTTAAGTTTATATTCAAAATAAAAACAAATAATAAAGCGGCGGCTTAAAATGGGGCAGGCAATTAACCCAACACGCCGTTATAAGGAAAAAATAATGAAAGGTATTATGCTTGCGGGCGGTGCGGGTTCCCGCCTCTATCCAACGACTAAAGTTTACAGTAAACAATTAACTATTATTTACGATAAACCGCTTATCTATTATCCTCTCTCGCTGCTGATGCTGGCGGGCATAAAGGATATTCTGATTATTTCCAACGAAGAAACCATCCCGTTATATCAAAAGCTTTTTAGCGACGGCTCCGATATTGGAATGTCAATTTCTTACGCGTTGCAGAGCGCGCCAAACGGAATTGCAGAAGCGTTTATTATTGGCGAAGATTTTATTGGAAGTGACAGCGTATCTCTGGTTTTAGGCGATAACATTTTTTACGGAAAGTTTTCGTTTCTTTACGAAGCTGTTAATAATCATACTAAGGGAGGAACAATTTTCGCCTACCGCGTTACCGATCCCGAAAGATACGGCATAGTTGAATTCGATAAAGAAGGAAAGGCAATATCCATCGAAGAAAAACCGCTGAAGCCAAAATCCAAATACGCAGTTCCCGGTTTATATATGTATGATAATCAAGTTATTGATATTTCAAAAAACTTGAAGCCATCTAAACGCGGTGAGTTAGAGATAACCGATGTGAACAGAGTTTATCTGGAAAGGAACGAACTGAATGTGCAAATTATTGGCAGAGGCGTTGCATGGCTGGATACGGGAACGCCGGAAGCGCTGTTGCAAGCGTCAAATTTTTTCGGTGTAATCGAAGAAAGACAGGGCTTGAAAGTTGCGTGCATTGAGGAAATTGCTTACAAGAAAGGATTTATTACCAAAGAAGAATTTGAAAAACTGATCGCCACGATTCCAACTTCGTATTACAAAACTTATTTAGAGCAGGTATTAGAGGAAGATTAGTGGTTTTCTTTAAAAATAAATTTATATATTTAGCTGTGAATCTTGAATGCAGCATAGCAATAGGGTTATGAATTATGGGCATATTTAATGCAAAATCGAAAGATGAAGTAGAAAAGCTAATCGAAGAAAACGAAGAGCTTAGAAATACTCTTCACAAAGTTCTTGAAAAACAGAAAAGTTACGAAGAACTTGAAGCTAAACTTGCCGATTCCAGAAAGCGGCTTTCACAATTATCCGCTGAGGAACAAGAGCTTGAATCTCTGATAAAAAGATTAACCGCAGAGAGTAAGTCAAAATCCGACTCTGCGGCGGAGCTTGAAAAGAAAATTCTTGAACTGGAAGATGTACGCCTCCATCTTGAGGATACTATTGCCAGATATGAAAAAGAAGAAAAAGAAAAGAACGATGCCGTTGCTAAAATCGGCTCAACAAGCACTCAGTTGGAATCCTCCATTGTGGAAGGCGAGAGTAGATTAAAATTAATAAGCGAACGAAATGCTGATCTTGAGAGCAGGCAAAAAGAATTGGAAGAAATTGTAGCCAATCTTACAAAAAACAAAATTTCATTGGAATCAGAAATAGCTGATTTCAATGAGAAGCGTGATGAGATTAAAAGCTTAACGGAAGGCATTGAAGAGAACCGGGAAATTAAAAGAAGCGTCTTGACTGAAATTGACGAGATGAAGATTATCTTAAAATCTCTTGAGGACAAAGAGCGAAGAACAAAGGAGAGTATTGATTCGCTGTTTAAGGAGGAGATTGAAAAGGACGAACTTGTAAGCAGCTTGAAAGATAGAATTTCTCTTAGCGAAGAAATTAAACTTAACCTTGAGCAAAGTCTCGCATCAATTTCAATGCAGATTGCTGATAAGGATAAGATATTCAATGAATACATGTCAAAAAG
>JAHJTX010000110.1 GCA_018829545.1 Bacteroidota bacterium
AGAAAGAGGTGCTTGTTAATAAAGTTTTGAGTCATTTCGATGGAGATATAAAAGGAAAAACATTCGCTGTTTGGGGATTGGCATTTAAGCCGAACACCGACGATATGCGTGAAGCTCCTTCAGTAGTGGTCATAGAGGGGCTCTTGAAAAACGGCGCTTCAGTTAAAGCGTATGACCCGGTGGCAGTAGAAAACGCCAAATTCTATTTGCACGATAGAATTGAATATTCAGAAAACCAATACGAAGCTGCTCGCGATGCAGACGCAATTTTGATTGTTACCGAGTGGAATGAATTCAAGAATCCCGATTTTGATGAATTAAAATCACTGTTGAAGAAACCCGTAATTTTTGACGGTAGAAATATAATCAACAGAAGAAGAACCAAAGAAGCGGGTTTTACTCATTACAGCATTGGTAAAACGCCTGTAAAACCTTGAAGATGATGACAAACTCAATTCCTTTTCGCAAGGAATTAAGTTTGTACAAATTTACTTTTGAGAAAGAATTTTTTCGTAATAAGCTTCGTATTGAGGCACGATAATGTTCTTCTCGAAAAGTTCAACAGACCTTTTTCTTGAATTTTCTGAAAAGGCTTTATACTTCTTTTTATGCGAAAGAAGTTCAATTGAATATTTTGCCATTCTTTCAACGTCTCCAATTTCCGCTATATAACCGGATTCATTGTGCTGAATTAACTCCGGTAAACCGCCAACGCTTGTACTAACGACAGGAATGCCGCAAGACATTGCTTCGAGCGCAGACAATCCAAAACTCTCTGATTGCGAAGGCATTAGAAATAAATCCGATGCATTTAGTATTTCTTCAATTCCATCCTGCTTACCAAGGAATAAAACATCATCAGCCAAATTCAACTCTCTCGATAATCGTTCGCATTCGGAGCGGTCAGGCCCATCGCCTATCAACATTAGTTTTGCGGGCATTTCTCTTTTTACTAATTCCAAAACTCTTATTGCATCCTGTACGCGCTTAACCTGCCGGAAATTTGACGTGTGTACAAGAATTTTTTCACCCTTAGGCGCAACATGCTCTTTGAACTGTTTATTCGGCGTTGGCTTGTAAAGTTTTGTATCAATAAAATTATGAATCACTTCAATCTGCTTATCTATTCCGTAATTAGTAATAGTTTTTTCTTTTAAAAATCTTGATACCGCGGTCACACCGTCGCTCTGCTCAATGCTGAATTTTACCAGCGGCAGAAAAGATGGTTCCAAGCCCACAAGAGTAATATCCGTTCCATGAAGAGTCGTAATAATTTTGATATCTATTCCATTGGATTTCAAAATTTCTTTAGCAAGAAAAGCGCTAGTTGCATGCGGAATTGCATAGTGCACGTGAAGTAAATCTAGTTTTTCGTATTGAACAACCTCTACCATTTTACTTGTTAATGCGAGGCTGTACAAACTATGCTCAAACAAAGGATAGCTGCTCATCTCAACTTCGTGGTAAAAAATATTTTCTACGAATTGATTTAATCGTCTTGGGAGAGCATAACTTATAAAATGTATTTGATGACCCTTTGATGCCAGCACTTTGCCTAATTCAGTTGCAACAACACCGCTCCCGCCGTATGTTGGATAACACGTAATTCCGATTTTCATTTATTTCCCAGAAGTGTTTATTTGTGAAACAAATTTAGCTAATTATTATTTTTATAACCGGAATGATTTTGTCGCCCGGCTGACTTAATTTATTTTTCCCAGGTCATAATCCTCGTCATTATCTTTGTCCTTATCTTTACCCTCATCATTGTCCAATTACTATTCTTAATCATAATCATAATCCTAATCATAATCCTAATCATAATCTGAATACCCCGGAATCAATTCCCAATCCCGCCCAAACTCATGAAATCCAAATGAAGTTTTTTTTATATTGTCTTGAGATTATTGAACATTTTGGGGAACAGTCTTGTGAATAGTGATTTACTGAAAAAGCGAATAATGATTATTGGTTCAAACGGAATGCTGGGTCAAAGATTAACCGAGAATTATAAAGCCGATTCTAAAGTTGAATTATTCTGCTGCTCGGCAGAGGAAAGCTCATTTATTGAAAACGTGGAATATCTACGGCTTGATATAACAATTAAAAAAAATGTACACGATGCCATTCAGCAATTTTATCCTGATTTTATTATCAGCGCCGCCGCTTATACTAATGTTGACGGCTGCGAGACGGAGAAGGAATTAGCCTGGAAAGTGAATGTAACCGGAGTTGAAAATATTGCAAGGCACGCAATTTTATCCGATGCCCACGTAATTCACATATCAACTGATTACGTGTTCGACGGCAAGAATGGTCCATATTCCGAAAAGGATTTGCCCAATCCGATTGGCTATTACGGACGCACAAAACTTGCGAGTGAAAATGCTCTAAAAACTGCTCCGATAAAAAACACAATTATTAGAACTAATGTTTTATATGGACCGGCTAAACATGGGCGCCCGGATTTTGTAAAATGGGTTGTTAATTCTCTAAGAGGCAAAAAGAAAATCCGCATTGTAACCGATCAGATAAATAATCCAACTTTTCTCGATGATCTTGTTGATGGGATAAACAGAATTATTGAATACAAGAAGGAAGGATTATACAATATCGGCGGGTCAGAACTTCTTTCGCGATATGAATTCACCCTTAGAATTGCAGATTTCTTTGAACTTGATAAATCGTTAATTGAGCAGATTGTTACGTCTGAGTTAAATCAGCCTGCACCGCGACCACTGAATTCGGGTTTATTAAACTTAAAAGCGCAGACGGAATTAGGCTATAGACCGTTAAGTCTTGACTTTACTTTTAGTAGAATTAAAAAGGAGCTTGATTTGTGAAAAAATATCTCCACCTGGTTTTAATAACTCTTATTTGTTCATCCGCTTTGTTAACAGCGCAAAAAGCTTTTCCGGAGTGGGCGAAGGGAATTGTGTGGTATCAAATATTCCCAGAGAGATTTAGGAATGGCGATTTATCAAATGAACCTACAACTGACAAAGTATTCAAACTTAGCCGTACTGTACCGGATAATTGGAGAGTAACTGACTGGACATCCAATTGGTTCGAGAAAGATGAGTGGATGGATGATGAAAACAGAAGCGATATTTATCTCCGCAGATACGGCGGCGATTTGCAGGGAATTATTGACAAGCTGGATTATTTGAAAGAATTAGGCATTGAAGCGTTATACTTGAATCCCGTTTTCGATGCCGTTTCACTTCACAAATATGACGGCTCAACTTTTCATCACATTGACGTAAATTTTGGACCGGAACCGGTGAGTGATCAAAGACTCATTGAATCCGAAAATCCGGACAACAGCTCATCATGGGTTTGGACTGCTGCGGATTCATTATTTCTTAATTTAATTCATGAAGTTCACTCTCGGAAAATGTTTATTATCATCGACGGAGTTTTTAACCATACTGGTACAGAATTCTGGGCATTTAATGATATCCGCGAAAAGGGAATCGAGTCCAAGTACAAAGATTGGTACATTGTAAATGAATTCGATAATCCGTTAACTGCAGAAGATGAATTCGATTACAAAGGATGGTGGGGAATCAAATCCTTGCCGGAAATTAACCGCAGTAAAACAAATCTTAATGAGGGTCCAAAGAATTATATTTTCGAATCTACAAAGAGATGGATGGATCCCAATAATGACGGCGATCCATCTGATGGAATTAACGGATGGCGGCTGGATGTAGCTAAAGAAGTTCCAATCGGTTTTTGGAATGAGTGGAGCAGACTTGTTAAGTCCATTAATCGCGAAGCAATTATTGTTGGAGAGCTATGGGAACTGTCTCCCGATTATATTGGGGAAGACAAACCTTTTGATGCTTTGATGAATTACAATTTTGCGTTTGCCGTTAACAATTATTTGATTGCACAAAAAGACAAAGTTGATACGCAGAAATTTATTGATGATCTAAATATTGTATTGAATACTTATTCAAAAGACAATCTGCATCTATTGCAGAACCTTCTTGATAGTCATGACACGGACAGACTTTCTTCGATGATAGTGAATCCAAATAGAAATTATGACCGCGATGCAAAAGAAGATAATAAAAACTATTCGCCGGCAAAACCGACCGAGCAAGATTACGAACTGCAGAAACTAATCGCTGCTTTTCAAATGACGTTTCTCGGCGCCCCAATGATTTATTACGGCGATGAAGTTGGAATGTGGGGAGCAGACGATCCGCATTGCCGGAAACCCATGGTGTGGAGCGACTTAATATATGATGATGAAGTAATTGATGAGAGTTCAAAATTCAAGCGCGGTTTGGGAAGCTACGAGGTAAAGGCAAACAACGATCTTTTAGAGTTTTATAAAGAACTTATCAAATTAAGGAACAGCAGTTTCGCGCTAAAATTTGGAGAGGTTTCTTTCAGCATCTACCTTGCGGATAAAAAGTGTTTTTCGTTCACAAGAACTTATTTGGATGAAAAAATATTGATCTGTTTTAATTTTGAGGATGATAAGATGGAGTTGGAACTTGACGGAATTGAGGTTGATAGTTTGAATCCAATATTTAAAATGGGAGAAGGTAAATTTTCCAATCACTCTTTGATCTTGTATCCCCAATCCTTCATTGTTATCAAGTTAAATTCGTTAGAGTAGTAACTAATTTCACAAATTAATCTTCAAATTCCCGAAGTCTAAAAAGTGAAGCAATTTTACCCGACTTCGAGAATTTTATTTATCCCATTTTGGGGTTGTATCAATTATCAAAGTAATTTCTTATTTTCCTTTCGAGCGTACGAATAAAATTCACGCTTGCGAAAAATATTCGTGCACATTCTTCAAATTCGCAAATAAAACACACTTTTTCCTGGTACAATTATTGGGCTAATAAAGCAATAATGTTTGGAGGAGTAATGAAAAAAATAATAACTTTTTTAATCTGTTTATTCACAATTCAATTAGCCGCACAGCAAAACTCATTTAATCTTCAGGACTACGTTCAGTTTTTGGAAGCGAACAAAAATCTAACGGCTGATAAACTACTGAATGACCACAATGCAGGCGCATTCAAGAAAGAGATTAATCACGATTGGGAAAGCGCTCTTTACAGCGATTCAATAAAAATAAAGTTTGAGCTTAAGCCGGATGAGATTGACAAAATTAAACAGCATGGTTTTGTTGTTACCGAGCGGCTGAATTATCTGCGTTACAGCGATGCCCTTCAAGAAATTTGGAACAAAGATATTCCGCTTTTCATAACTACAGACATGCTTCTGCATGCGCTGCACTTTTCTTACACAAATATTCTAAAGGATACGGAGTCAAATATTATTCTCCCAAAATTGAAAGAATTGCTTGCAAGCTGTATAAACAACATTGCAGCGCTTGAGGAAGAGTATAAAAATAAGCCGGAGATGATGGCTTATCTAAAGGATATCGATTTTTACATTTCGGTTCCGCTTAAATTTATTTCTTCAGATTCAAAACCGTATTATGCAGAAAACGAGGTATTGGTTAATCAGTTTATAAATTATGTAATGGATGAAAAATACCTGGAAACGAATTTCCTTTCCTCTGTTGCAAGAAAAATTGATTTTAGTCAATTCAAACCTCGTGGACATTACACTGATGAAAATTATCCCGAGCTAAAAAATTATTTTAGAGCAATGATATGGCTGGGGCGAATGGAACTCTATCTAATTGCGCCTCAATCGCTTGAGCCGCCCACCGAGGAGGACGTGCAGCGCCAAACGATAGTTGCGTTTTTATTTAGGGAGTTGATAAACAAAGGCGATTTGTATAATGATTTTGAACAGATTGAAAGTATAATCTCAGCTTTTGTTGGCGAACAGGATAATGTTACGTTAGCCAACTTAGATGAAATTGCAGAAGAATTAAATCTTAGCTCAGTTAAAGATTTAGCAGATTCTACAATTTATCGTGAATTTAAAAATCTTCTGTCCACAAAACCTTTTGCCGGGCAGAAGATTCTATCGCAGGTTTTAATGAGTGATCCTTTCTCTCCGGACAAAATAGAACCTGCTTCTGCTTTCATGCTTTTTGGACAACGATTTGTGATTGATTCATACGTTACCGGAAATGTGGTTTACGATAAAATAGTTTTCGAGAGTCAAAAAATAAGAAGAATGCTTCCTAACAGCCTTGACGCTCTTTTTGCTCTTGGAAATAATGCGGCAGCTCAGTTGCTGGAGCCTGAGCTGAAGAAATTTAATTATTCATCCAATTTATCTGCCCTTAGATATTTAATCGATTCGTACAATCAAGAGTTTTGGGATTTGTCAATTTACAATAATTGGCTCGATGCGATCAGAAAGTTAAATCCAAAAGATGACCGAACTAATCTCCCGGAATTTATGCAAACAGCGGCATGGTGGCAGAAAAATATGAACACTCAGCTTGCATCCTGGATTGAGCTTAGACATGATAATTTGCTATATGCAAAACAGTCATATACAGGCGGAATCGTATGCTCGTACCCTTATGGTTTCGTAGAACCGGTACCGGAGTTCTATCGATCGTTAAAAATTTATGCGGATAACTTTGCAGAAAAGCTGAACAATATTCCGGAAATATCGGTTCCAAGAACCCTGAAAGAGTATTTTACTCTGATGGCAGGGGTATGCGACACACTGGAAGCTATTAGTATCAAAGAATTGAACAAGATAGAATTCTCTGAAGGGGAAAAGGAATTTATCAAAAGGACTTTGAGTATAAGCCAGTTATGTGGTGTTACATTCGACGGATGGTATCCTAAACTGTATTATCCATATTATACCGATGGAATTATGGAACAGGACTTTTTAGTTGCGGACTATCATACTGCTCCCACGGATGAATTTGGGAATATGGTCGGCTGGGTTAAACACGGAGGCACAAGCGAAATAAATATGATGTTCATGTCGGTAGAAATTCCAAGCGGGGAACACATTGCATTTGCAGGTCCCGTTGCAAGCTTTAAGGAATACACTTCAAACAATTTTCTGCGGCTAACAGACGAAGAATGGGAAAGCACATATTTTAAATTAGCTCTGCGTCCCGAATGGACAAACATTTATTTAACCGATGCAAACGGATTAGCAAAACCAGATGGACCGATGCTGCTTACGGATGTAAAAGAGGATTATAACAGAACTACAATTCCGGAGACGTATTTAACAATTCAGAATTATCCGAACCCGTTTAATCCATCAACAATTATTAATTTCTCGATTCCTCAAAAACTGACCGGTGAGTTTGTTGAGTTAAATATTTACAGCATAACCGGAGAGTTGATTGCGAATCTCGTTAATGAAGAATTGGTTTCCGGCAATTACGTCACTTTATGGAAAGGCACAAACTCACAAGGGAAATCTGTTTCCAGCGGAGTATATATTTATCAGCTTAAAGCCGGAGCGCATTTTGTTTCGGGTAAGATGAATTTGATAAAATAAATGAAAATTCAATTCATGAAGGATCGGTTAATTCTAAGTTAGCCGATGTGAAAAGGAAAAAGTATGAATAGAATAATAATGCTTCTTTTTGTTATTTCTTTGCAGATAACTGCACAAGATTATTTTCCTCTAAAAATTGGAAATAGTTGGACTTACTGTTCCAGCCAAGATACAACTTATAAAAGGGTTTATTTAATTAAGGATACAGTGAACATCGGAGGAAGTAAGTGTTTCCTGTATGGCAGACAAAATGATGAGACAAATGACACGCTTTGGAAAGATAAGTGTGGAAGCGTTTGGAAATTAAAAAACGGCATTCCAGTTTTGTGGCTTGACTTCACAAAGGATAGTGGTTCAGTTTACTATTATCCTCAGTTTGACTCAGAGTTATTTACCGTAACGGTGAGGAAATACCTTTCCATCGACACATATGTTATAACTTTTAATAATTGTATAGAACTATTCTTTGACATTCCTAGTTTAATTGATGATGAAGAAATATTAACTTTTGCTCCCGAGATTGGTTTGATAAAAAAACTAGGAGCTTGGAGTGATGATTTACTATACTCAGCATATATAAACGGTGTTATAGTAAGTCTCGCAGACAATTTGGAAAATATTCTTTCAAAGTTCTCTTTGTCACAAAACTACCCAAATCCCTTTAACCCTTCTACGCTCATCAACTATTCAATCCCGCAAAACTTTTCGGGAGAGGTTATTGAATTAAATATTTACAGCATAACCGGAGATTTAATTGCAACCATCGTTAAAGAAGAATTGGTTGCGGGGAATTATAAATCTTTATGGAAAGGAACAAATTCAGAAGGCAAACCCGTTTCCAGCGGAATTTATATTTATCAACTTAAAGCCGGGGCGCATTTCGTTTCGGGTAAGATGAATTTGGTGAGATAAGTGAAAGCAATGCTCTTACAGAACTTTGTTCCAGTTAGTACAAGGTTAGTTTCTAAATCAGGAGTTGAAAATGAAACAGTTTTTTTGGCTATTCATATTAATAATATTTGTAACTACTCAGCACGGATGATTTTTTTGCCACTAAGGCGCAAAGGCACTAAGAAGCACAAAGAATTTATTAGTAGAACTTAGTGAAACTTTGTGTCTTCGTGTCTTTGTGGCATATTTTGAATTACAA